>CAZPEJ010000098.1:10279-11679 GCA_964585465.1 uncultured Ardenticatenaceae bacterium | reverse complement strand
GCGGATGGAACGGATGCACACAAATAAGACCAGAGGAAAAATCCGCGAAAACCCATCAAAAAACATTGGATAAGGGGCAGATAAACAAATACCTGTAATGTTTTACCCTGTGGGTAAAGAGGGGTATGATTAACTCTGATGAGACCACCTGCCTCCAGAGGGGTGGTACTGTGACAAGGAATGGTTATGTGATTCAGTTATACAAGTTGATATGGTTAATTTGCCTGCTGGTGGGGTTGGTGGCGTGTGGGCAGGTGCCCGCCCCGTCACCAGAGGCAGCAGAAACGGCCGAAGTTGCGGTTATTCTGGCAGAACCCACCCTCACCCCAACAGCCAGCCTCACCCCTACCCCTACACTGACCCCCGAACCGACTATTGCACCGACCTTCACCCCCACTGCGGCCCCCACGGAAACGCCAACCCCAACCCCAACGGCCGTTCCCCTGACTATCTCGCAACCAGCCAACAACAGCACGCTGGAGTTGGGAAGTGAACTGCTCCTGAGCGGGCAAATTCAGCCGGAGCGTGTTGAGACGTTGGTATTTACGCTGGAGGTAGCCGCCTTGCCGGTAGTCACTGGTACGATACCGGTTGATACAAACAGCGGCCTGTGGCAAACGATGTTAGGGATTCCGTTGGAAGTGACTGGTGCGGGGCAGTTGATGGTACAAACAGCAGACGGGTCTCAAACAGCAACGGTAGCGGTTGATTTGGTGCCGGATGGGGATGCAACGGGGTTGACCTTAACACGGCCGTTAACCGGAGAAACGGCCGTTGCCGGGCACATCCTCTTTTTGGAAGGGCGTGTGCGCGGGCCAGTGGACGATACCATCACGTTTGGGGTATTGATTGACAACTGCACCACCTATATCGCCGGGCAAACCTTATCGGTTACGGGCGGCGCGTGGCGTGGTGTGCTGATTTTGCCGCTGGAGTTTAGCGGCCCGGCCTGTGCAGTGGCTACCACCGGCTCCAAAGAGGGGGAAGTATGGCGTGAGGCACGGGCCGCATTTACTATCTTGTCCCCCGACGACCCCGCCTCCACTTTGCTAACCATCGGCAACCCGATAGGCACGATGCTCCACGCCGGGCAGCCAGCCGTGATTTATGGGTTGGCTGTTCACGCCCCCGACAACCAGGTACGGGTGGTTATTGCCCTGGATAATGGGCAACGGACAGTTCTGGCTGAAGGGGTGGCAGTAGTAGATGGGTTTGGGTATTGGGAGATTGCCCTCAATTTACCTGCACAAACGGGAGCGGCCGTTATCGTGGTTAGCATGGGGCAGGGCGAAACGTACACCGAACTGACCGCCACCACCACCATTGCCCCATAAAAAATAAACACGGGGTTAAAACCCCGTGCTAACAACAACGCCCCGTAAACGGGGCTTAAGAGGAAC
>CAZPEJ010000098.1:0-10179 GCA_964585465.1 uncultured Ardenticatenaceae bacterium | reverse complement strand
CCAGTGTCGTTTTTAGCCTGGTCATTGATGACCGGGCTTCGGCCCTGAGCCTGGTTGGTTTTTCGCAGTTGACAAACCCTGGATGGCTTTGTTAAGATTCCGACCACAATTTAATGAATGACAGGTTATGAAGGGGACAGGTTGAGAGATTATTTGGGGCACAGAGAACGGCCGTTTGCTGAGAGTGCCGTCTCCAAACCTCTACAAAGACACCCCGGAGCCGTCTGGTGAACCGCAAGCAGTAACCAGTACCGGGAGCGCACCGTTATAGCGTAAGGTTTCGTGATGGTTTGAAACCGTTGAGGCTTTCCACAAATGGAAAGCAAATGGTGGTGGTACCACGATGTGGCTGTTTAAGCCCTCGTCCTCCTGTAGGATGGGGGCTTTTTTATTGAGCAACAGATCAGTTGTTCATGTGCGCCCTCGTCCTCCAATGGACGGGGGCGTTTTTGTTTGGTATGGAGGTTTTATGAAACAGATACGAACGATTGAAGCGCAGGCGCATGTGGGCGAACAGGTACACCTGGTGGGGTGGTTGCACCAGTTACGCCAGTTGGGTGGGTTAAATTTTCTCATCTTACGCGATGGCTGGGGGTTGATTCAGGCCGTGACTGAACAGGAGAGTGACCTGGCTGCACTGGCGGGGTTGAGTTGGGGAACGGTGATCAGCCTGCAAGGGCGGCTGGTGAACACACCACAGGCTCCGGGCGGGGTGGAGTTGTATGAACCGCAAGTGCAGGTGATCACACCGGTGGCCGAGTCGCCACCTGTGGCTTTGAACAAAAACAAAATTCAGGCGGCGTTGCCCACCTTGCTCGACCATGCGGTAATTACCAACCGCCACCCCACGCGGCAAGCTGTTTTTCGGTTGGCGGCCGGGGCGATGGCCGGGTTTCGGGCTACCTTAACGGGTCAGGGGTTTACCGAGGTGCAAACGCCTAAAATTGTGGCTTCGGCTACGGAAAGCGGGGCAAATGTGTTTAAGCTGGATTATTTCGGCCGTTCTGCCTTTTTGGCCCAAAGTCCACAATTTTACAAACAAATCATGGTGGGGGTGTTCCAACGAGTGTTTGAAGTGGGGCCGGTTTTCCGCGCCGAGCCACACGATACGGCCCGGCATGTGAATGAGTATGTCAGTTTGGACGTGGAGTTTGGGTTTATCGAAAATCACTTTACGGTGATGGCTTTGGTGCGGGAGGTGATTGCGGGCATTTTGGCGACGCTGAAAAATCATTATGCGGCTGAACTGGTTTTGTGGCAGGCCAATTTGCCCGATGTGCCGGTGCAGATTCCCCACATTCATTTTGCCGAGGCGCAAGATTTAATTTTGCAGTTGCATGGGGTGGATGTGCGGGGGGAACCTGACTTGTCGCCGCAGGATGAGCGGTGGTTGGGGGAGTGGGCGCAGCGGGAGTTTGGCAGTGACTTTTTATTTGTAACGGGGTATCCAATGGGGAAACGGCCGTTTTACACCCATCCCGACCCCTCCCGCCCCAACTACTCCAACTCCTTTGACCTGCTGTTCCGAGGTACCGAACTTATCACCGGCGGGCAACGGTTACACCGCTACGAAGATTACCTGGTTGCCCTGGCAAAAGCGGGGTTGCCTGTTGAGCCATTTGAAACCTATCTGGAAACATTTCGTTACGGAATGCCACCACACGGCGGGTTTGCTATTGGCCTGGAACGGCTGCTGATGCAGTTGTTGGGGTTGCCAAACGTGCGCCTCACCACCCTGTTCCCCCGCGACCTGGGGCGGGTGACTCCTTAGGGGGTATTGCTTAATTTGTCCCGAATATGCAAGATGCAAGAGAATAAATCATTGAGGAACGAGGGTTAAATAACCGATAAGAGATTAGAGATTAGAGATTGAACCAATCGTTAATCTCCAATCTCTCATCTCAATGAAAATGTTAGTTTATGCCCTTTGTGGGTATACAATGGGGAGGTAACAAAGGAGCAGGTTCATCATGGATAAAATCGCCCTCTTTTTACGCCCGCCTGTTTTTGAGGAAACGGAAAATAATCGTCAATCCTATATTTTGTACCCGTTGTTGTTTTCGCTGGTATTGGTTTTTGTGGTTGGTTGCGGGGTAGGGGCCGTTTTTGTTTTGGCCGGGCGGTTGTTTTCCGCCTTCTTTTTTTTACCGGGGGTGTTGTTTGGTGTTGTTTATGGGCTGAATCGGCGCGGGCAAGCGACAAAAACCAGTTATAGGTTGGGGGCGGTTTTGTGGTTGGCAGGGGTTTTGGGGTTGTGGGGGTGGCAGGGGATCAACAGTGCGGATATGATGTTTTATGTGGCTGGTACGGTGGCGGCCGGGTTGGTAGTGGGCAGTGGGGCGGCGGTGTGGTATGCAGTAACGGCCGTATTTGCCACCATACACGATGAAGTGAAACAGATCAAGGCCAGTGAAGAGCGTTATCGCCTGGTAACCAATACGATTTCTGATTACACCTTTTCGGCTGAGCGGGATGAACAGGGGCAACTGCACCAAAACTGGGTGGCCGGGGCCTTTGAACGGATGACCGGCTATACCTTGCCAGAGTTTGTGGCTGGTGGTGAGTGGGCGGCTGTTCTGCATCCAGAAGACCGAGAGAAGGATCGCCAGGATTTGCAGCAGTTGTTACAAAATCGCCGGGTGGTGACCGAGGTGCGTATTATTCGCAAGGATGGGGTGGTGCGTTGGGTGCGGGTGTATGCCCATCCGGTTTGGGATGAAAAAAAGCAGATTTTGACCGGAATTTATGGGGCGGTGCAGGATATTACGGAGAAAAAACAGATTGAGGAGGCGTTGGAACGGGAGCGAAGTTTGTTACGCACGGTAATTGACAGCTTGCCAGATTATATTTATCTCAAAGATATAAATAACCGTTGCCTGGTGAGCAACCTGGCAAATGCCAAAGCGTTGGGTGTGTCCCGGCCGGAAGAGGTGGAAGGAAAATCGTTGCAAGATTTTTATGCACCAGAGGAGGCGGAGCGATATAACGCCCTAGACAGGAGGATTTTGGAAACAGGGGAGTCGCCGTTTCGGCAGGAAGATAGTTTTATTGATTTGGCGAGTGGGCGACGCAAATGGACATGGATGACACGGACACTATTACAAACGGGAAACGGCCGTATTGTGGGGATTGTGGGGATTGACCGCGATATTACTGCTTACAAAGAGGCAGAAATGGAACGGGAAAAGCTGATTGGGGATTTGCAGGCCAAAAATATGGAACTGGAGCGATTCACCTATACCGTTTCACACGACCTGAAAAGCCCGTTGATTACCATCAATGGGTTTCTGGGTTTTCTGGAGCGAGATGCTGCATTGGGACAGGTGGAACGGCTAAAGCAGGATGTTGAGCAGATTCGGCAGGCCACTCACAAGATGCGGCGGCTGTTGGATGATTTATTAGAGTTGTCGCGGATCGGCCGTTTAATGAATCCACCCCAATCTGTTGCCTTTGCCGAGATTGTGCAAGAAGCATTACAACTGGTACAGGGACGGCTGAACCAGCAACAGGTAACAGTGGAGGTAACAGAAGGGTTGCCAAACGTTTTTGGTGATCGGGCGCGGTTGGTGGCGGTGGTGCAAAACCTGGTAGACAACGCCGCCAAGTACATGGGGGATCAACCCCGGCTGCACATCGCCATTGGAATGCAGCAGCAGGAGGGGGAAACGGTACTGTTTGTGCGAGATAACGGGATGGGCATTTTACCGGAACATCACCAAAAGGTGTTTGATCTCTTTAACAAATTAGATCCCCAAAGCGAGGGTACAGGGATTGGTCTGGCTTTGGTAAAACGGATTGTGGAACTGCATAACGGCCGTATCTGGCTGGAGTCGGCTGGTCTGCGGCAGGGCAGCACATTTTATTTCACCCTGGAAACTACGCCCGGCCAATAAAACAACCAATGAAGCGTGAAGCGTGAAACGTGAAACGTGAAACGTGGAACGTGGAACGTGAAATTTTTCTGGTCACGTTTTACGTTTCACGGCAAACCCCTAACATTTTCATTGAGATTGGCTAACCGCCAATCTCTAATCTCCAATCTCTAACCCCTGTTATCTTGGGACGATGACATAGGGCAGACCATCGGCGGTGAGCAGGTTTTGACAGGCCGGGCAGGTGTCGGGGTTGTAGAGGCCCAGGCGGAGGGAAACGGCCGTTTCTCCCCCCGGCCCCAACTCATGATATTGCACCAACACATCCCCAGGTTGCCAAAATCGGGCTGGTGCATCCAGCCGGTCGCTTTGGGCAATCAAAGCCCCTGTTTCATCCAGCGCGTGCAGAAAAAACCGGCGCGGCCCATCCGCCGCAGCCAAAACCTGCCAATAGGTCATCCAGGCCGCCCCAGCCACCGGTGAGTACCCCAAAAAACGTACCTGATTCGCAAAAACCACATCCGCCGCAAAACGGGGTTGAACCGATGGGAAAAGCGGCAACGTGTATAACACAAAATCCTCCTGCGGTTGCGGCTGTGCCCCCCATTGGCGCAATTGTTCCTCCAGGGGCGGGGCCATTTGGCGAATGGTGGGGCGCAATATCCGCAATTGGGCGGAGCTGGCAGGCAAAATGAGGGTGTTGATGGGTTCGTTTGTGGAATCGGAGCCAAAATAACGCAACCTTAAATCTTGCCGTCGCAAAGTCAACTGCATGGTGGGTTCGTCCATGGTGGCAGGCGACCAGCCGCCAATGGCAACCGGGCTGAGGTCTGTGGTCTCGTCCAGATAAGCAGCCATGTGGGTGAACGGGGTTTGCCAGACGAACTGTACCTCTGGGTGGTTGGGCCAACGGACAAACAGGTCATACACGGATCTGCCGCCGTATGTGCAAAACAAAATCATTAACAGCACAGGGGAGAGGCGGTGGAAAACTGTGGATAAGTTGGGCAAAACTGTGGATAACTTGCCCAATTTGTGGATAAACAGGGCTGGGAATAGGGATAAAACGGGTAAACTGTTGATGAGGCGGATGCTGCTGGGGGCATCAATTGTTACCAGGCTGGGCAAGGTGGCGGTGGCTAACCAGAGGAGAATGAAGGCAAAACGGCCGTTCCGCCATTGCCAGCCACTCCACAACACCCCACCGTAAAACAAAATAGCTACCACTGGCTCAAACACCGGTTGACCCGCTACCCCTTGCCGCCACAACGGATCGCCCACCCACCCCGGCCAGGCTAAAATGTTTAACCCATTTTGCCAGACCGGTTGCCACTCCCCGGCCAATAAAGCCCGCAGCGGCGCATCCACTTCGCTAATACGAAACTCTGCCTCTGGGTGAGTCAGCAGATACCCCACCAACGGCGCAGCCACCAGCCCCAAAACCAACCAAAATGACCAGAGAAAGGTGAGGCGTTGAGGGGTTTCGCTGGTTTTAAGGCGGCGACTCAATAACAAATAGAGGGTGTAGGCGGCATAAAAAATGGGGACGGCGCGGGCGGCCATGTAGGTGTGCAGGCTCAGGCCTGCGAAGAGGGAGGAGAGAAGGAAGTTTCGAGTTTTGAGTTTCGAGTTTTGGGTTTCGAGTTTCGAGTTTGTCCACCAGAAACAGGCGGATAGACCGGAGAAGAGGGGCAGGCTGATGGCTCGCAGGCTCAGTCGGCTGTAGAAGATGGGGAAAAAGAGAACGGCCGTTAATCCCATTGCCAAAAGAGCTACTTCCCGGCCAAACAGTTTCCGCCCCAGGGCATAGGTGACGGCCACCAGTAACAAACCGCTATACGCCGCAGGCAGGCGCAAGGTGAGGGGGTTGTCTCCGGTCAGGCGGCTAAAAGCTGCCTGCAAATAGTGAAAACCTGCTTCATGCCCATACGCCTCGCGGAAATAAATGGCATGTTGCCCGGCTTGAATCTGCTGGTTGATGAGCCAATGGGCTACTTCATCATGTTCTAACCCCGGTGGGGATACATTATTTAACCCATAAAGGCGCAAAACGGCCGCTATGAGCAAAACAATCAGCACCACCAGCCGATGCCAGAACTCGAATCGGGAATTAACCACCAACCTCAAAACTCCCCCAAAACCTGCTGCCCCAAAGCCATTGCCCCCAACACCCCGGCGCGGTTGCCCAGGGCGGGTGGCACAATATAGTCGTCTATGTTCTCCAGAATGGTGGCTGATTGGACGTATCCGTTTAACAACTGCTGCACTTTTCGCCGCACCAGGGCAAAAAGGTGGGGTTGGGACATGACCCCACCACCCAAAATGATACGCTGTGGGGAAAGTACATAGATAAAAGTAACGGCCGCTTGGGCCAGGTAATACGCTTCTAACTCCCAGGCGGGGTGATCGGGGGGCAGGTGGTCGGCGGTTGTGCCCCACCGTTCTGCCAGGGCCGGGCCAGCGGCTAACCCCTCTAAACAGTCACCATGAAAGGGGCAACGGCCGTTATAGGGGTCTGCCTGCTGATCATGCCTGACAAAGATGTGTCCCATTTCAGGGTGGATGAGGCCGTGCATTAAACGGCCGTTGACCAAACCGCCGCCACCCACCCCGGTGCCAATCGTCAAATAAATAAATGTGTCCAGCCCTTGCCCGGCCCCCCACCGCCACTCCCCCAGAGCCGCCCCGTTTACATCGGTATCAAACCCCACTGGCAAGGGAAAAACCTGTCGAATGCCACCTACCAGGTCTGCATTTGCCCAAAGGGGTTTGGGGGTGGTGGTAATCATGCCAAAAGTGGCAGAAGCCGGGTTGGGGTCTAGCGGGCCGAAAGAGGCAATGCCAATGGCGGCTAGTTTGCCCTGTTGCTGCTCCTGTTCCTGGAAAAAGGTAATGGCTTTGTGAATGGTTTCGGCCGGGTCGGTGGTGGGGAACCGCGTCTCGGCGCGAATATCATCCGGCCCAGTCCCCACCGCACAAACAAATTTAGTTCCACCAGCTTCAATAGCCCCGATTAACTTTTTCACCGTCACCTCCCTGGAAATGTGCGATGTGTCCACCCCAGCCAGCCCTGAGCGGCCGGGGTGAAACATCCCATGTTTGAATTGTTACCGTTTTTATGCCATCAGGTCATTGCCTGATCTATACAGTATGGAGACGCTGGGAGGGAAAACCCTCTGCGCCGCTGCGTCTCTGCGCCAGAAACCTTATTTCCGATAAACCCTATTTTACAGTCGCTTACCATATTTTCCTTGAGAAAAAGTGTTTTACCAATTGTGGTATAGACTGACCCAGGACATAAACTGACAGGATCATTACGATTAGAGATTTGCCAATCGCTAATCTCTAATCCCCTTCAGCAGAATGTCAACTTATGGCCTCATGCGGTATAATACCCCTCTATTTGGCGCACAACACGGTTTACTGAATACTGTTCACTGTTCACTTTCTCTATCTTATGCCTACAACATATGTTGCCATAGATGTGGAAACGACGGGGCTTGACCCTAATAAAGATGCAATTATTGAAGTTGCGGCCATTACCTTCCGCGAAAATGATATTTTGGATGAGTTTACTTCGCTGGTGAACCCCGGCAAAAGTATTCCGCCTTACATTACCCAATTGACGGGTATTAACGACGAAATGGTGGAAGATGCCCCCAGCATGTTTACGGTGCGCTCGCGTTTGCGCCCTGTTTTGGCGGAGCATGTGTTGGTGGGGCATAATGTGGGGTTTGATTTGGGATTTTTGCGGGCAGAGCGGCTGGGGATTGGCAACCAACCGATAGATACGCTGCCCCTGGCGATGATTTTGGTGCCAGATGCCGGGCGGTATAATCTGGAGACGTTGGTGCGCCATCTCAAATTGCCTGGTGCGGAGGATGACCAGACACATCGAGCGTATGATGATGCCAGCCAAACGGTGGAGTTATTTTTGGCCTTAAGGGAGCGGGCATTGGCTCTAGCGGTGGAACAGCTAGAGGAGATCACGCTGGCGGGGCAACGGCTGGCGTGGTCGGAGATGCTCTTTTTTCAGGAGGTGTTGGCGGAAAAGGCGAAAAATGCCTTTACAACGGGTGATGGGCGACGTAAGAAGGGGTTGGCTCCGCTGTATACCGCTCCCAAACTGATAGGTCATTCGCTGACTCCGGTGGAAAAGCTGAAAAAGTTGGATACCTCGCTGGTTGCCAAGATGATTCAGCCGGGGGGAAACTTTAGCCGGTTGTTTCCAGGGTTTGAACATCGGCCGCAGCAGGTGGAGATGTTGCGGGCAGTGTGCCAGGCGTTTAATAAGGCCAGTCAGATTTTGATTGAAGCGGGGACGGGGACGGGGAAGTCGGTGGGATATTTGTTGCCTGCGGCGTTTTGGGCGAATGAAAACGGCCGTCGTGTGGTTATTTCGACGAATACGATTAACTTGCAAGACCAACTGGTGCAAAAGGATATTCCCGCTTTGCAACACATTTTGCCGTTTGAGTTGCGAGCTTCGGTGCGGAAAGGGCGTAGCAATTATGTGTGTACGCGGCTGTTCCAACAAATGCGCCACAGTGGCCCGACGAATAGTGATGAAATGGTGATGTTTGCCCGTATTTTGCTCTGGCTACCGAAAACGGAAAGTGGGGATATGGCGGAATTGAGTTTACGATCCCCTGGGGAACGGCAGGCGTGGGCGAAGTTGAATGCGGAAAATGCGACCTGTACCAGTGATTTGTGCGCTCAGGAGAATTGTCCGTTGCATATTGCGAAACGGAAGGCGGAGCAGGCGCACATTGTGATTGTTAATCATGCGTTGCTGTTGTCGGATGTGGCAAATGAGGGGCACATTTTGCCGGAGTTTAAGGATTTGATTGTGGATGAGGCGCATCACCTGGAAACGGCCGTTACCGATGGCCTCAGTTTTCGCGCCGACAAACGTTCTTTGGAAACAATTTTGGAGGAGATCACCAAACCGCGTGCTGGGCTGATAGCGGATTTACAGAATCGGTTGCAGTCTGCCTTGCCACCGCAACTGCTCGATAAAGCCAATGAGTTGGTGAACCGAATGCGGGCAGAAGCCCAACAAGCTGCGATTCGCCTGGATGAGTTTTTTACCACGCTGGATTATTTTTTGCAGGAGTTTGTGAATAAACGGAGCCAGTTTGCAGAGCAGATACGTTTTACCAGGGCGATTCGGGAGCATGGGCAGTTTGATGAATTGGTGTTGAGTTGGGATAACCTGGGTAAACATCTGGGGGCGATTGCGACGGGTTTGGTGAAGCTGGCGGCGGGTCTGGAAGAGGTGGTAGGTGATCTGGAGGATGGGGAGGATTTGCGGCTGACGATTGCCAGCAACGGCCGTTCTCTGGAAGAAACGCGCGCAAATTTGGAGAGTATCATTGCCAAACCGTCGGAGCAGATGATTTATTGGGTGGAGGTGTTTAAGGGTAATGTCTCTCTCCATGCGGCTCCGTTGCATGTGGGGCCTTTGGTGGAGCAACACATTTTCCGCGCCAAAGAGACGGTTATTCTCACGTCGGCCACCATGCAAACGGCCGTTGCTGGTAATGCTGCCTCGTTCGCCTACATCAAAAACCGGTTACACGCCCATGAAAGTGACGAACTGGCGGTCGGTTCTCCGTTTGACTACAAAAGCACCACACTGCTGTTTCTGGCAAGTGACATCCCCGAACCCAATCAGCCGGGTTACCAGCGCATGGTGGAACAGGCTATTGTAGATGTCGCCCAGGCGTTGGGGGGGCGAACGATGGTGCTGTTTACGGCTTATGGGCAGTTGCAACAGACGGCACGAGCCATTGAGGAGCCATTAGGAAAAGCTGGCATTACCACCCTGGCACAAATGGAGGGGGCTTCGCGGCAGCAGTTGTTGGAGCAGTTTAAGCGACCAGACAGCCGGGCGGTGTTGTTGGGGACTCGCTCTTTTTGGGAAGGGGTAGATGTGCCAGGGGAGGCGTTGCAGGCGTTGGTGATTGTTAAATTGCCCTTTGATGTGCCGTCTGACCCCATTTTTGCTGCCCGTTCGGAGACTTTTGAGGACTCTTTTTTCCAATACTCGGTGCCAGAGGCAGTGTTACGTTTTCGCCAGGGGTTTGGCCGCCTCATTCGCCGCCAGAGTGATGAAGGGGTGGTGGTGGTTTTGGATAAACGGGTGTTGACTAAGCGGTATGGGCAACTGTTTCTGGAGGCTTTGCCGGAGTGTACGGTGTTGCGCCAGCGAATCGGCCGTTTAGGGGAGTTGACAGTGCGCTGGTTGAGGCGAGAACGACCATCTGCATGATTTTACTTGATAAAGATGTTCTATAATTTTTGA
>CAZPEJ010000097.1:0-11705 GCA_964585465.1 uncultured Ardenticatenaceae bacterium | reverse complement strand
GTTGGTGCAGTTTTAACTGCCGTCACTATTCACAACTGAAAGCCGTGTTTGATTTTTGCTTTGCACGAGGAATCGGGTAGAACTGTTATCTATGTCTATTATTCAGGTTGAAGGATTAAAGAAGACGTTTCAGGTCAAACAAAAGGCTCCTGGGTTAGGTGGTAGTTTGCGGGCGGTGTGGAAACCAGATATGCGAGAGATAACGGCCGTTTCCCCCCTCTCCTTTTCCTTAAACGAAGGGGAAATGTTGGCATTTATCGGCCCAAACGGGGCTGGCAAATCTACCACCATCAAAATTTTGACCGGCATCTTACACCCTAGTGCCGGGCAAGCCACCGTGTTGGGTTACACCCCCTGGAAGGAACGGCGGCAACTAGCCTATCACATCGGCTCTGTTTTTGGGCAAAAACCGCAGCTGTGGTACCACCTGCCCGCCGAGGACACCTTTCGCCTTTTTGCCCGCATCTATGAATTGGACATGAAGGTTTATCAGCAACGGCGGGATTTTTTGGTGGAGTCGTTCCAGATTGCAGAGTTACTCAACACGCCAGTGCGTAAATTGAGCCTGGGGCAACGGATGAAGTGTGAAATTGCTGCTTCGCTGCTCCATCGGCCGCGTGTGATCTTTTTGGACGAACCCACCATTGGGTTAGATGTGGTCGCCAAACAACAAATCCGCGAGGCTATCAAAACGCTCAACGAACAGGAAAACTGCACAATTTTTCTTACCAGCCACGATGCCGGAGACATTGAGAGCTTGTGCAAACGGGTCATCATCATCAATCACGGCCGAATTATTTACGACGACCGTACTTCGGCCCTGAAACGACAATATCTGCGGCGCAAAGTGGTAGATGTGCGGTTTGCCGAGGCTTTGAGCGGCCCCTTCACCTTACCGGGTGTCACCACACTCAAACAGGGCACGTATGGGGTGAAATTGGCGTTTGATAGCAGGGAAACGGCCGTTGAGGCAGTGATTCAACAAATTATTTCCACCAAACCGTGCAACGACATCACCATCACCGACCCGCCGCTGGAGGAAATTATCCGAGAAATTTACCAGGAATAAGTTCCCTCTGGATACACAATAACAAATGCTCCATTCTACTTTATTTAACAAAACACGACTTACGGCCGTTAAATACAGTGCCATTACGTTGACAAATTTGCAAAACCAACTGGCTTATGTGTGGGATGCAGCCAGCCGGGCCTTTTTTATTGTCATCATCATGTTTATCTTCACTCAGCTGTGGACGGCCGTTTTCCAATCGCAGCAAACCAGCCACATTGCCGGACTTTCCCTGGCACAAACCATCTGGTACTTCCTCATCGCCGAGGTGATGGAACTGAGCAAACCGCGCCACGATGCCCGCATCTCTGAAGAAGTGAAAGATGGCACCATCGCCTATACCTTGATTCGGCCGTACAACTACCTGGCCTACCACTTTTTTAACGGACTGGGGGAAAACCTGGTGAAAATGGTACTCATCTTCTTGCTGGGTGCCCCGTTGGTTATTTATTATGCCGGGTTGCCATCGGTGGATGTGTGGCATTTACCGGCCGTTTTCCTGGTGGCCTCCCTGGCTATTTTGCTCGATTTCTTCGCCTTCAGCATCATTGGCCTGTTGGCTTTTATCACCGAAGATACCGCCTCCTTCCGCCTCATTTATCAAAAACTCGTTTTTATCCTGGGTGGGTTGATGATTCCGCTGGATTTTTTGCCCGATTGGTTACAAGGTATCGCTCGCCTGTTACCTTTTAACCTCACCACCTATGCCCCCGCTAAACTGTTTGTGGCTTTTACAGCCGGGCAGTTCTGGCAAATCATTAGGCTACAACTGTTTTGGCTGGTGGTGATTGGCCTGTTGTTGTGGGGGCAGTATCGTTGGGCCAGCCGCCAACTAGAGGTAAACGGGGGGTAGACATGGTGTGGCAACGGTTGAGGGCAGAGTGGCAATTTTTACAGGCATTAACGGCCGTTAATCTCTCCTCGGCCATGGAGTACCGCGCCAGTTTTATCAGTCAGATTATCGGCATGATCCTGAACGACGGCATTTACTTTCTGTTCTGGTTACTCTTTTTTGACCGTTTTGGCACTGTGCGCGGGTATGGCATCCAGGACATCTACCTGCTTTTTTCGGTGGTCACACTGGCCTATGGTCTGGCTTTCACTTTTGCCGGAAACACCGGGGCCAACCTGGCTGCGCTCATTGCCCAGGGACGGCTCGATTATTACCTGGTGTTTCCGCGCCACTTGCTGCTGCATGTGGTTTTTTCTCGCATGAGCGTTTCGGCCGTTGGGGATTTAACATTTGGGGTATTGGCGTATCTGCTTACCGGCCGTTTTCATCCCCTGGACATCCTGCTCTTTCTGTTGGCAACCGGGTTAGCGGCGGCGATATTTGTCGCTTTTTCTACTATCACCGGGTCATTAGCCTTTTTTATGGGCAACGCCGTCTACACCAGCCAACAAATGACCAACGCCCTGGTGACCTTTGCCCTTTATCCCCACTCCTTGTTCTCCGGTTTCGCCCGTTTTCTGCTCTACACGCTCATTCCGGCCGCCTGGATAGGGGCCATGCCGGTGGAAATTGTGCGGACACAAAATGGGTTATTTTTGCTCTGGCTGGCAGGGACGGCCGGGGTGATGTGGGGGGTGGGAACGGCCGTTTTTTATCTGGGTCTACGTCGCTACGAATCCGGCAGTGCCCTCAACGTCAACATATGACCTGACCGGTTTGGTAAATTTGCCGCGTCTAAAACCTTCGATACTGTCAAGATTAACTGGATGTCGCGCAGAGGCGCGGAGGCGCAGGGAGGGAAAACGCTCTGCGCGAGAAGCCTTATCTCGGATATACTCTATTAACTGTCTTCCGCAAACAGGTTCAACAGCTTCAACGGCTTACTGAGAAACGCGGTCACATGGCGATTGGTGCGTTCAGTGGCTTCAAACTGCGGCCAATGGCTCACCGTCGGCAAAAAGCGCAAATCCGCATCCGGCCACTCATCATTGAGAATACTGGCATCCCGTAGCGGCACCGTGTTATCTTCCAACCCCCAAATAGCCAACGCCGGGGCTTTAATCTGGCTCAACTTGCCGCTCAAATCCCCCAACCGCATGGCGCGGTAACATTCAGCACGGATTCTGCCCTGTTCCGGTCGGCGCACATCCATTCGCAAACGGTGATATACCTCCGGGTCTACCTTGCTACGTTCGGAGAAAGCGGCCGGGCGCAACAATTGGTCTACAAAACCTAAAATGTAGGGGTTGATCAGGCCGCCAATTTTGCTGGTAATACGAGAGCCTTCTATCAGCGTGAGGGGGGACACAAACAAATTGATAAACAGGGTCAGCTTGCCGGTGATGGTGGGCGAGAGCAAAACCAGCCGTTCCACCAGTTGGGGATGGCGCAAAGCCACCGTGAGGCTAATCATGCCGCCCATCGAATGCCCAATGAGGACAACAGGTTTGTTGGTAGTGGATTGGATCAATCCGGCAATTAAATCGGCATAGGCAATGATGGTGACTGATTGGGGTAATGCAGGCGACGCGCCATACCCCGGTAAATCCACAGCCAGGCAATGAAAACGCTGGTTTAACACCGGCAACAGGGGGGACATAGCATAATGGGAACTCGACCAACCGTGAATCAAAATGGCTAACGGCCGTTTTACATCCCCTTCTTGCCGCGCAGCAATCCGTTGCCCGTCAACGTTAAACAGCGAAAGTTCATAACCCATGTGAATCTCCCAGGAACCTGATAGTCCATCTCATGGGCTTGAGTATAACTTTTTGCGACATTTTTCTCAAGCGGTAGCCAAAATAGAACGCGGATAACGCAGATTTGACAGATTTTTGCGGATTTTTTGGCCTTATCCGCGTTCTGTTCTCTCCGCGTTATCCGCGTGTGATGCCACCGTTTACCTGGTTTAGTCCGCCACCACAAAGTGATTGCTGGCGGAACGCCCCCACAATGTCACGTCATACATGGCATAAACCTCGACGGGCATGGCGGTGAACTCCCCGGCATGAGTGGCCCGTGCCATGTAGCTAATCGTGCGACTGCCTTCGTTAAATTCGGTAATGAAAAAGCTCACACGGCCGTTCCGAATTTCCTTATGGTTGTATCCATATTGCTGCCAGTACAACTCAGGCTCTTGCCACTCATATTGGTTGGCAACATGGCTGGTAATGTTTAACCCTTCGTTCAGGGCTTCCAGGCCACCTGGCAAGTTATCTTCTACGATAATAAATGAACCATCTTGCGGCAAAATGACACGTAACTGTACTCGCACCAGTTGCCCCGCCTGGACAGTGGTCAAGGGTTGATTGGTTTCTGGATTCAGGTAGTTGCGAACCACTGTGATGTTGCCGTCGGCCGCCATCTCCTCCTGTGCCACATATACCAGGTGGTTGAGGGTGTAAAACAACGGCCGATTTCCATTCTGGGTAATTTGCACACTGTTCTCCCCCGTTTGCAACTGCGTGGCGGGAATTTCCACCAGTGTAGAGGGTTGCCCCGGCCCTAAAGAGCCATTGGCGACCAACTCCCCATTGAGGCGAACGGAGTAGGTATTGGCAACGGCCGTTTCCGAAAAACGACTGGCTAACAGATGATCCGTCAGGGCCAGAATAGCGTAGGACGTTTCGTTGGTGCTACCCCAACCGTAGGTGCGGCGTTGAGACATCAGATAACGCACAATGCCTGTTTCCAATTCGTGACCGGGGCGAACTTTGACCAGGGCACTCAGGGCCAGGGCGGTGCTGCGAATGTCGGAAGCCATCGTTTTGTGGTGGTAATACCCGTCCTCGTCGGCACCCGACCAGTAAACCAGGCCATTTTGGGAAACGGCCGTTTCTGCCAACCCATCTACAATTTGCCGCGCAACGGCCGTTTCGCCTGCTGCGTGCAACGCCAACGCCAGACCAGCCAAACTAAATGTGTCCAGATTAGCTGTTTGTTCCGCCTGGGCCAGCGTCGCATTCAGGTCGGGTTGTCCTGCCACCGCCATGCTGTACAGCGCATAAGCCCGTGTGCGGTCATCCATCTGTTGCAAGTTCCATGTCAACCACTCCACCCCGCGCTGAATCACCGATTCATCCACTTCATACCCGGCATCGCGGATGGTGGAGAGGCCAAAGATAACCCAGGCTGTTTGATAATTGTCGCTGTGATCATCATACCACCAGCCCCAGCCACCATCATTGTGCTGGAAACCATACAGCCGTTGCAAACTGGCATTCACCTGGGAAGGCAGTTCTGCTTGCAAGGTGAGGTTCGTGACCCCCAGTTGGGACAGGGCGCGGGCAACAACGGCATTGGGCAAGGCGCGGCTCATGGTTTGCTCCACACAACCGTAAGGATAACCCGTGAGGTACTCCAGGCCTGTCAACATGGTGCCAGCAATGGAGCGACTCAACTCAATTCTCAGGCTGCCAATGGGTAGCGCATCGGCGGGTAGGGTGATGGTGCTGTTGAGCGAGGTGGTAAATTGACCAATCTCTGTGGTGACATCGGGAATGGCTAACGGCCGTATTTCCAATGGTAACAGCACCGCATCACTGGCAAGTTCGCCCACCGCCTGCACCACCACCTGGGTGGCCCCGGCGGTGGCAGCCTGCACCTGCCAGCCTACCACCTGCACCGCCCCCGGCCGCAACTCCACCGTCTGGGTCACCGGGGAATCAAACGACAGTAACAACCCGTCCACTTCCTGAAGCGTTACCTCAACCATTTGGGTGGCGGCGGCGTAGTTGTGTACCACAGCCGAAATTTGCACACTGTCACCGGCCGTTAAACTGGGGGGCAGGATGGGGCGCACGATGGTTTCCTGGTGGGTGGTGATATTAACAATGGCTTCACCGACCTGGGTATCGGCCGTTACTGCCTTGGCGGTCAGTCGCCAACTGGTCAAACTGTCAGGCAACGTCACTGTCACAGTGGCTTCGCCATTAAAATCGGTATGCAACACCGGGAACCAGGCGGCTGTGTCGGGGAAATCCTGGCGCGGGTTGCCTATTGTCTGATCACCGCCACCACCTCCCATACCCCCTTCACTAAAATAGCGGTAGGGTTGCATGGAATCGAATGTGTTGATGATGTTGGAGCGACGATAATAAAAAGCGTCAAACATCAGCCCAGATAGATCATCGCTGAGGCTAAAAATCGCTTCATCCACCAGGGCCAGAGAAAGTTCGGCCGAAACAGGGACTCCGGCGCGATTGGTGACCCGCACCGTGAAGCTGGCTTCCTGGCGTGGGGCATATTGTGATTGGTCGGGGGTGATGGTGACAACCAGGGTTTTGTCGGTGACTGGCACAGACAACTCAGTACTAGCCTGGAAAAGCTGGCTATCCGACAGGCTGTTCCACATGTCTGTCTGCAACGTGGTGTCTCTGGCCTGCCAGGCCGCCACTGTGACAAAGATATTGGGGGCATCGTCGGCCAAAATGGGCACTTCTACGTATGTGAAGGGGGCCGTTAGTTGGACGGGTAACTCGCGGCGGATGGTGCCTCGTTCAAAGGTGAGCAGGGCCGGGCCGGTGATGCTGGTTTGAATGAGCAGTTGTGCGGTGTCACCGGGGGCATAACTGTCTTTGTCTGCCACAATGCTCAAGGCTCCGTCGTTGTACCACTCCCCCCACCAACCTTCCTGGAAGGCGTAGACCCAGGTGTTGTAAGAGAGAGGACGGCCGTTTCTATCGCTGCCGGTGACCCGAATTTTGTAATAACCGGGTTCGGCAATGGTGAAGGGGGTAACAGCCTGACCGTTGGCATCTGTTACCATTTGCATCGGTTCACCAACGGTGGCATATCCACCACTGCCCTCTTGCCACCGGCGTAAGGTAATGGTTAAAACACGGCCGTTTACTGGCTCGTTAAAAATGGTCTGGACACGGGCCTGAAGGTTAAACGGTTCACCTGGGGTTTGCAGATAGTTGAGGTTTTCCAGGCTGAGATATTCGGCCGTGTTGTAGGTGTGAACGACGGTGTAACCAGTGACTGTCTGGTGGCTGCCATCATCTACCGTCACTTCGATGCCCAGGGAGGAACGGCGCAAGTTGCTATTCCAATCTTCTTCGTTGTAGTAACCACTGGTTTCTGCGTTGAAGGTGAAGGTAAAACGGCCGTCTTTATCCGTTTCTCCGTGCATTGTCTGTTGGTTATAACTTTCATACCAGGTAAAATCCCCCCCTTCTCCCAACCCGGCACTGATGTTTTGCCACCAGTTGTTGGGTTGCAAATCGTAAAAACGTATTTCCAACGAGGCATTGGGCACTGGTTCGCCAAACAAATAACGGCTGTCTACTGTCACTTGAATGGTGTCACCGGGCAGGGTGCGTGTGACGTTGCTGGTCACTGTCACCTGGTAATCAGGTTTGCGATACTCCTCCACCTTAAAAATTTGTTTGTGGCTGCTGCTATCGCGCCCCCCGCTGGCTGCCATCACTATTTCCACTGCCCAGTCACCCAACATGGCCCCTTCTGCCAACTGAAATTCACCGTTGACTGTGCCAAAGTTGTTGGCAACCAGTGGGATGGTTTGTACCACATTGTTACGGCTGTCCCGAATGCGGGCGGTGACGGGCGTGCCAGCAGGCAAAACGGTGAGTACCGCGTCGTCGTCCTGGCGAATGATGGCTTTGAAGTAGACGGTTTGGCCCGGCTGGTAGATGGGACGTTCGGTGAGGATGTAGGCGGAGTAATCCTGGGTTGTTGGGCGGGGCCGCCACCAATCTTGTAAGTAATAGTTGCTATAACTTCTCCACTCCCCGGTAAAACCAGCGGCGGTGATGTCGGTGCCTTCGCGGGCGATGACGATGAGGGGTTCGGGGGTGCGGTTTAGCTGGGTGCGGAAAACACCATTGTTATCGGCCGTTCCACTGGTAATCAATTCCCCATCACGGGCGTAAACAGCCACTTCTATTCCTGGTTTGGCTGCTCCGTTAATGTCTGTTACCCAGGCCAGTAGTTGATTTTCCGCTTGTTTTATTACCAATGTATTGCTGGTGAGCAACACAATGAGTTGGGCATTGGTGCGCCCAGCTTCCAGGTTTAACAGGTACAAACCGGGGGGTACATCAGCCGGAATGAAGGTTTCGTAAATCGTGATTCCCCAAGAAGTGACGCTGTTTACCAGTTCGGCGGGCCAACTTGTGAGCAGGGTGGTGTCTGCGGTAGAAAGGTGGGTGTCGGGTTCCCAACCTACAACACCACGAAAACCAGAGGCGTATCGGTCGAGGAATTGGGGCAGGCTGAGGTTATACAATTCAAAGCTGACTGGTATCTCTTCCTGGCTGAAGTATTGGAATTGAATAGCGCGACGGCCGTTTGCATCTAATACCTGGGCGTTTGCTCCCCAACCAAAGTTGGCGACATCTTGCAATTGGTCGGTACGAAATGACCAGGTGTAAGGGGATGACAAAACAATTTCCCCTTCACTGTCCAGGGCTGTGGGGGCAATCGTCACGCGGTAATCAGTAAATTCCGCCAGATAACCACTACCTGGGGTAAAAATGAGGGTGGTTTCTTGCCAGGAGATTGTGCCGGTGACGGGTGGGGTGATGCTAAAAGCGGCAGCGGTGCTGGTTTCATCCATCAAACGGTCGAACACGATCTGCACATTCTGGAGGGGGTTTTCATGATAACCTTGGGGGGTGTTCTGCAAGATGGCGGACGGGGTGAACATGTGTTGGGTTTCAGGGGTGGCGATCTCATCTCCAAAGGCATCGCGCAAAGGGGCGGTGAAACGGACGGTCATGGTGGTGTCGTTGGGAAAACGGCCGTCTGGGGTGAAGGTGGCAATGGTATGATCATTGTTCCATGTCCATCCCCCGGCCACTTCGGGGTTTAACACCACTTGCAAGCTGGTTGGGTCAATGGGGTAATCGAAGTTCAGGTTAAGCGGATCGCTGGCTGTCAGCAGTTTACCCAGGCCACTGAACCCATCGCTCATGCGGTATTCCCATTCATACGTTTGTTGTAATGGTTCGCCAAACTGGGAAACGGCCGTGTTTGTTACCGTAAAGTGGTAGGTGGTATTGTAGTCCAGAAGTTCCTGTGGTGTAATCAACAAATCCTGTCCACGCCATTCCATGTCCAGGGAAATTGCGGGCTGCACCTGTAAAGCATCTGCTACCGATGTTTGATCCATCACCTGGTCAAACGAAAGGCGAATCGTGGGTTGCCGCTCGGTTAATTCGTAGCCAAAAGGCACACGAGAGGTGATCTGGGGCAAAATCAGGGTGGTCAGGCGCCAGCGATACATTTGGCCGAGTTGCAACCCGGTGGCACTCTTGAGGGCGGCGTGAATTGTCACCTGGTAGGTTCGCCCAGAGGCAAAAATGCCGTCTGGGGTGAAGGTGAGGGTGGTGTTATTATCACTCCAGGTAAATTGCCCATTTAACGTTGGGGAAAAGAGGAGGGGGCGGGTGTTGGCCGGGTTCATGGGTTGGTTGAAGTGGAGAATGAAGGGTTGTGAAGGGGTGTATGCCTCCAGGTTAATGGTTTCGTCCAGGGTGACTGCCAGAAAATCAGGCACTGGGAGAGGGGTTGGGGCATCGGTGGGGGCGGGTTCTGGGGTGGGCAATGGGGACAGGGTGGGGGAAACGGCCGTTGCCGCCGATTCTTCACGGGTGTCGCAAGCGACCAGGAATAAGGCGAGTAAAAGCGAGAAGAATAAACGTTTCATACTGAATGACCTCCTGCCCAAAGTCAAGGGCTTGATAGTGTCAGTATAAAAGAGTGACCGGGATATTGCTGGACGCTAAAACATCGGAAGGGATACGATGGAGCGACGGAAGGGGATCAGGCTGGGGTGAAGGATGACAGTTTTTTCGTTGGTGCGAGGGGTTCAGGTTGTGGTGAATGGCTGGGGCACCACTGCACAGCGGTAATTTCTCCGTTTTGGATTTCCAAACCGGTCAAGTAGCCGCGATTAACGCAGTTACCGGTATTAAAGTAGGGGTTGTGGGGATAGGTAGCGAAACGGGGCAAGTGGGTGTGCCCACAAATGAGCATGTGGCGGCTTTGTTGCACCCATGTCATCAATTGTTGTTCCAGGCAAAGGCCGTTTCGGTGTGACCATTGGTAAATTTTTTGTATTAAACGGGTGTGTGGGTTGGAAACGGCCGTTTCCCCCAGGTGTTGCCAATGTTTCCAGATGTGCCGCACTGCCAGCCGCGAGAAAAAGGTAAAACGGCTACCAGAAAAATCTGCCTGATGCCCATGCAAGATCAACATTTCCTGCCCGGTTTGGGTGTGTTGCAACACCAGTTCTTCGTGAAGCGGCAGCCCGTCTTTATCGGGTGGGGGTGAACCATGTGGCATGTCGTGGTTGCCGAGGATCAGGTATAACCGATTTTGTTGATGCAGGCGGTGTAAGATGTCAAAAACGGCCGAATGTGCCCGGCGAATGGTGGCGAAACCGGGCGTTTGCCACAGATCGTCACCGTCTCCCACTTCGATATAGGTATAACCAGCCTGGGCATACCTGCTCAATACCTGCAAAAACAGGGGTTTATTCCGCATAAACAAATCGTTACCACTGCCATCCCCCCGGTGGGAATCGCTCAAAAAAAGAAAACGGGATTGATTATCAAACGGGATACGAGGGGCTGTTTGCCATGCCCGGTTTAGCCGATGTTGGACTTTGTAATGCCAGAGGGAATCGTAAGGGGAAAACGGCCGTAAACCCCGGCTGTTTGTTCGACTATTTGCACCTAACCATTCAATTGTTGTCATTCTCTCCAGAATAACAACCAGGGTTTAGTAAGGGTTGAACAGCCAGTTAAAAATAGACTAAGGTTTTGTTAAAAGAAAATTAACTATTCAAGACGCTTTCAGGGCATCTGGGCCAAGTTTGGTAAACGTGTCAGGTTTCAATAAGTTGTGACAGGTAAGGTCAAAATTTTAGTAAGAATTTACCTTTTTTTGTCGTCTTATTATCAGAACACTTGTTCTAATTTCAGAGAGGGTGTAGAATATCAGGAGAGTGATAGAAGGGGTTAGAGATTAGAGATGGCAGATTCATTAAATCTCCCATCTCTAATCGCCAATTTCTTAGGAAGAAGATGATGAACGGAAAGGATTTACAAGTAAAAACGGTAACGATTCGCCCCCCTGGGTGGCAAACAGTTGTGGGGGGGCTGCTGTTGGTGGCTTTGTTGGCTTTTGAGCTATTTAACTTTGATACCACCCGGTACGCGCTGCAAAATCTCTTGGGGGAAGTACATTTTGGGGGGCTACCCTGGGCAGCCATTCTGGCAATTGCTTTTTGCGCCATAGATTTTGCCGGGTTGTTGCGCTTTTTTATGCCTGTGGGCGAAAAAGGAACCCCCAAAGAGGTGTGGTATTTGATGGGGGCGTGGTTGCTGGGGGCCACCATGAATGCCTTGATGACGTGGTGGGCGGTGAGTTTGACGTTGTTAAATCATTCGGTGGGGAATGAAATTTTGAGCCGTGAACAGCTCATTCAAATTGTGCCCTTTTTTGTGGCGGCGTTGGTGTGGCTGACGCGCATTTTGTTTATTGGGGCGTTTTCGGTGGCGGGTGGGTTTATGTTTGAAGGGTTGTGGGCGGGCAAAACGGCCGTTTCTGCTCCCCCAGTCCGTCCCCAGCCCACCCAACCTGTGATGACTTCTCAACCGATGCGGCAAAACGGCCGTTACACAACCCCGGCCCCCCCCCCCCCCCCCCCCCGGG
>CAZPEJ010000096.1:0-11714 GCA_964585465.1 uncultured Ardenticatenaceae bacterium | reverse complement strand
TGGCGGCGGCCGGGGCGACTGTACAGCAGTTGCGCCCTATTGCCCCTTCGTTGGAGGATGCTTTTATTGAATTGTTGACCAGAGAATAATCGAGTCACTGGGTTAATTACCTAATTACTCAATTACCCAATAACTCCTATGAATGCAATTTCTGTTCACGATTTGACCAAACAGTTTGGGGATTTTACGGCCGTTAACCACATCCATTTTTCGGTTGCTCCAGGAGAGGTGTTTGGGTTTTTGGGGCCAAATGGGTCGGGCAAAACGACCACCATTCGCATGTTATTGGGGTTATTGCACCCGGACGATGGCAGCGCGACCGTATTGGGGTTGGATGTGGCCAAACAGGCGGAAGAAATACGGCCGAAAGTGGGGTATATGTCGCAAAAGTTTGCCCTGTACAACGACCTGACAGCCAGCGAAAACCTGGAATTTTATGCTGGGGTGTATGGGGTGGCAGATCGGCCGAAACGGGTGCAGGCGGTGCTGGCGTTGGTGGGGCTGGCCGATAAGGCAGGCGAGCGCACCGGGCAGCTTTCGGCCGGATGGCGGCAACGGTTGGCGTTAGGGGCTTCTTTGTTGCACCAGCCGCGCCTCATTTTTCTGGACGAACCGACCAGCGGGGTTGACCCCAAAGCGCGGCGGGCCTTTTGGGATTTGATTTATGACCTGGCGGAACAAGGAACAACCATTTTTGTCACTACCCATTACATGGATGAAGCGGAGTATTGTGACCGCCTGGGTATTATGTTTCGCGGGCAACTGCTGGCATTAGATACCCCCACCCGCTTAAAACAGACAGTGGTGACGAGTGAGTTGTGGGAGATGAGGGTGAATCCGTTGTTGCCAGCGTTGGCGGCGTTGGAGGGGGTGGCTGGAGTACAACGGGTGAGCCTGGCGGGGGACAGGCTGCGGTTGGTGACGCAGGGACAAAAGCCGGAGTTGTTGGTAGGGGTGATGCAAGGGTTGGGATTTATGGAAACGGCCGTTTCTCCCACCACTCCCACCTTAGAAGATGTGTTCATCACCCTGGCAGGCAGGTAGGGGCAGTGGACAGTACTCAGTGGACAGTACTCAGTGGACAGTACTCAGTGGATAGTACTCAGTGGATAGTACTCAGTGGACAGTACTCAGTGAACGGTGAGTATCGGTTAGTGGGTGAGGGTTATTGTTTGTTTTGATGGGTATGGGTGGTTGTGAGCGATTGACTGACGGTTGCCAGGATGAGGGTAAGTAGGAGAACGGGCTGCCAGTTGCGCCCAAACCACACGATCTTGTCGAATTGGTTCATGACCAACATGGCGATCCACAGGGACAACGCCGGGGCGAAAAACGGGGAGGTGGCAGCCTGTTTGGCTTTTTGGTAGGTGTGCCAAAAGGGGGTTACCCCCAGCCATAACCAACAGACCAGGCCAATGATGCCCAATTCGGCCGTTACTAACAAAGGGATGTTATGTACCTTTACCGAGCCAGTTAAACCCTGTATTTTGTCGGCTGAAGCTTCATAATTACCCAGACCCACTCCCACCAGCCAGTTTTGTTGAATCATCTGCAAGGCGACGTTGTAGTCGAGTTGCCTTTGTTCAATAGACCGCTTTTCTAGTGGGGTCTCCAGGTTTGCCACCCGACTAAAGGCCAGATCGTGGTAGGCGAATAACAACACCAGACAGGGCAAAACGGGTAAAAGCAGGTGGATGCGGGGTTTGGGGCGGGCAAAAATGTAATAACTCACCACACCTACCCCCCAGGCAATCCACGCCGAGCGTGAAAACGAGACAAATAACCCCATCAGGCCAATGGCAAACACCAGACCCATTACCCCCCATTGCCAGCCGGATAGCTGATGATAAATGGGCAACAAAATTAACAGGCAGATGACCAGGGTGGTGCCCAACAGGTTGGGGCTGACGGTGAGGCCGTAGGCACGCAGCCATTGGGTGTCGCGGGCGTATAACATGGTGAGGCCCGGCTGGTCGAGAAATAAGGTGACTTCTCCCAGTAGGGTTAAGCCGATGTGTTGTTGTTTGAAAAATTGCCCCAGGGCGACCCCGCTTTGTAACAAAATGGTGAAACAGAGGGGGAAGGTGAAAGACGGCCGTTTTTCCATCAGGTACAGATAACCTAACCAGCTTAACCCGATGGCCCCGGCCAGGGGTAAAACCACTTGGGGTGAATTGGGGATGAGGCGCAGCAGTGACCAACTGGTTAAGGCCAGCAAGGGCCAGGTGATGGGTGAGGCGGGGAGGGTGAAAAACGGCCGTTTCTTGCTCAATACCTTCTCTAAAACCCACCCTAAACCGATTACGATGGGCAAAAAGTTGAGGGCACCCACCTGAACCGGCGGGCCAGCTACATCACGGATGACCACCACCGGCCACCAGGCAAACGGGCCACTACGCCACCAGGCTGGCGTGCTAAAAACAAGCAGCCAGTAACCGACAAAACAACCGTGTGTCAAAAAACGAATGAAACGTGTGAGAGCCAATGGAGAAGAAATCACAATTATAGAGGCAGGGTTTAGTACTCAGTACTCAGTACTCAGTACTCACTGCTCACTGTTCACTGTTCACTGAGTACTGGGTACTGTCCCCTCTCCTCTGCGGCTACTGCCACCAGCAAGGCAAACAAAACGGCCGTTTGCCAGTTACTACTCAGCCAGACCATTGTGTCGAATTGATTGATGAGGAGCATGGCTGCCCAGAGAGCCGGGGCGGCAGAGGGCGGTTGAAAGGCGGGTGTTGCTTGTTGCCTGTTTCGCCTTTGCCACATTTGCCAGAGGGGTACAACCATTAGCCATAACCAGAGGAGCAGTCCCACCAGCCCCAATTCGGCCGTTACCAGCAGGGGGACGTTATGCACCCGGTAGGAGCCGCTGGCCTGGTTCAGGTGGTCGGCTGCATCTACATAGTTGCCAAATCCCACCCCTAACCAGCTGTTTTGTTGGATGATTTGAACGGCCGTTTGTGTGTCTACCCCTCGTTGCTCCAGTGAGCGAGTTTCTAGCGGTGTATCCAGAGCCACCAGGCGGCTAAAAGCCAGGTCGCCATAAATTGCCAATAACCCCAGGGCTGGCAGGGCAGGCAGCAGCAGTTGAACCAGGCGGTTGCGCCCGGTTTGCCAGGTGAACGGGGTGTGCCGATGTTCAATCAACAGGTAAACCAACGTGCCAACGGCAAAAGCCAGCCAGGCAGCGCGGGAAAAGCTGACAAACAGCCCCATAAACCCCACCGCCAGCACCACTCCCCACCCTATTTGCCCACGCCCTCTGGTTCGCAGGTAAACGGGTAACAAAAAAAGCAGAAAGATAGCCAGGATAGCTCCCAACAGGTTGGGGTGGGCGGTGAGGCCATAGGCCCGCAGCCATCGGGTGTCGCGGGCGTATAAGACGGTGATGCCGTTCCAGGCGGGGTGGAGGGGAAGTTCGCCCAAAACGGTGAGTTGTAAATCTTCCTGTTTGAAAAATTGCCCCAGAGCCACCCCACTTTGTACCAGCAGGATCACGACTAACGGCAGGAAAAGAGACGGCCGTTCATTCACGTAGTAAAAATAAACCAGCCAGGCCAACAAAATGCCGCCACCGTGAATAAAAACCAGGCGCGGAAAGGTGACATCTAACGAAAAGAGTGCCCACAGGGTAAGCAACAGGAAGGGCAGGGTGAGGCTGATGGCTCCAGGGGTCAGGCGGGTGAGGGCAGGAAAACGGCCGTTTGTTCCTTGCTGCCACACAGAAACTGCCCAGGCCACTCCCACCACTGCTGGCAAAAAGTTAAAAATCCCCAACTGCAACGGCGCACCTGCCACTTCTGCAAACTGCCAGACGGGCCACCAGGAAAACATGCCATACCGCCAGGAAGGAGTGGTAAAGGTTAGAATCAAGAACAGGCCAAAAGCAGTCTGGGCCAGGGCGCGAAAGGTAAACCGTGAAAGTTGGTCAGAAACCCTCACAGTTAACTCAAGACAATGCCTGGGATGGTTTGAACCATTGCACCAGGGTTTGTTCAAAGGGGAGGTGGTAAAAACGGCGTTCAACCCGCCAGCGTGACAGTTTTTGTAGCGGCCAGCGCAATAAACTGTGGTGGTTGTTGTAGGCAAATCGTTGGTAAAACTTAAACCGCTCAATTTCCCACTTCTGTTTTTCGCTTAACCACTCGTTGCTTTTGCCAATGTAGTCGAACTGCGCCCACTCCTCCAGGGTGGCCGGAAAACGGTAATTTTGGGCGCGCAGCCGTTCGGCGATGGGGTTGCCGGGGTAGGGTTTGAAGTAGAAGATTGCCAGTTCAAAATCGCCAGACATGGCCCGCAACTCTTTTGCTACTCGCAAGGTTTCGTTGACGCTGGTTTCGGGTTCGTCGGGGAAACCCACAATCACGTTGATGACGGCCCCGATGCGATGGCGTACCAGTTTTTCGGCCGTTAACCACATATCTTCTACTTTTATATCTTTCTGGATCAGGTCTATCATCTCTTGTGCCCCCGCTTCCAGGCCAATCATCACCCGCCGCAGCCCGGAACGTTTGCACAAGGCATAAATTTCATCGTCTAATCGCCGCCCCTGGTCGGCCCGCATGGTGCCAAACCAGGAGAAGTTTAGCCCCTGGCGCAGGAACCCTTCGGCTACTTCGGCGACACGTTGTTTATGGGTGAAGTAGGTTTCGTCTTGAAAGGAGAGGTCGGTGAAGTGGTGCTGGTGCCACAGTTCGCTGATTTCTTTGACCATACGTTCTGGTTCCAGGCCGTACCAGCCCCGTTTGTATACGGCCGGGTCGGCGCAGAAGTTACAGCGAAAACGGCAACCCTGGGAGGAGATGTAATCGAACTGTCGCTGCCCTTTGAGGCGGAAATAACTTTCCACGTCTACCAGTGAGTAGTTGTGGCGTGGCAGGTCGTTGATGTTTGTAAAGGGGCGTGGTAAATTGATAATCGGTTGCCCGGCCGGGTTGCGGTAGGCCAGTCCGGCGATGTCGTCTAGTGGTTTGTGGGCAGCCAGATGTTCCACGATGTCGGCAAAGGTTTCTTCTCCCTGGCCGGTAACGGCCGCTGTGACGCTGGGTTCGCTGGCACACATTTCTGGGAAGAGGGAGGGGTGCCAGCCGCCCCAAATGATGGGTAGGTGGGGGAATTGGGCGCGGGCGGTGCGGCTGATTTGCAGCGCGTCGGCCAGGGGGGCACCAGTGAGGACAGTGATGCCCAGGCAAAGGGCATCTGATAGGTGGCGCATGAGGGTATCGGGGGGATGTAAACGGCCGTCTACAATCACTACCTCATACTTTTCCGTGTCCAATGCTGAAGCAATAGCAATTAAAGCCAGGGGCATTGTCCAAAAAACTGCTTTGGGGTTATACAGAACAACTTTATCACGCATTGGTCAATCGTATCACAACCCGTTTGTTTGCTACAAACTCACCATTGACAGGTTTTTGCCTCTGGCAGGTGTGATATACTAACGGCTTTTACCTGGAGGGAGAAGGGATATTGCGTATAACAGGGATGGAAGGAGTATGTTGTTGAAACAGGCAATCTGGCAAAAGGTACTGTGGTGGCGGTATTTGTTTTTCCAGCGTCACCGTCATAACCGGTTGGTGTTGGAGCAGGTGGCGGGGTTCCCGATGCTGGTTTTGCCAGAGGTGTTGAATCCAAAGTTGTTTCAGACGGGGGAGTTTATTGCCCAGACGTTAAATGAGCAGTGGGTGCCGGTGGGATCGGCCGTTTTGGATATGGGCACGGGTTCGGGTATTGGGGCGGTGGCGGCGGCACGTTGGGCTGGGCGGGTGGTGGCGTTGGACATCAACCCGGCGGCTGTGCGTTGTGCCCAAATCAACAGCCTGTTAAATGGGGTGGAAGACAAGGTGTGTGTGCGCCAGAGTGATCTGTTTACGGCCGTATCTGGGGAACAGTTTGACGTGGTTTTGTTTAACCCGCCATATTACCGGGGGGAGCCAAAAAATATGTTAGACCGGGCGTTTTATGCGTTGGATGTGGTGGAACGTTTTACGGCCGAATTACCCCACCACCTGACCCCCACCGGTTGTGCCCTGGTGTTGCTGTCTTCCACCGGAGACGAAACCGCTTTTTTGCGTCTGTTTGAAGACCATCACTTTACGGTCACAGTGGCTGCTCAACAGGTTTTGCCGACGGAAGTGGTAACGTTGTATCGGTTGACAAAGGTGTGAGGGGAGTTTTACCGCTGATGAGATGGATAACAAAGATGGACACGGATTTGAGAGGGGAAGGGTGAAGATTTTGGGGATGTTGCAAAGTCGGGAGCGATTGACCTGGTTGTTGTGGGGGGTGGTGCTGTTCGTGGCGGTGCGGTTTGCCCTGTGGTTGCCGGAGGCGGCAAAACGGCCGTCTCACGGTTTTGTGGCCTACTATACCGCCTCCAAATTGCTGGCAGAGGGGGCCGACTCCAGCCAGTTTTATGATGTGGTCTGGTTTAAGGCGCAAATTGCCCGCTTTCAACCCCTGGCCTCTGATGTCCACATCAACCCACCCACCACGAACTTGTTATTATTGCCCCTGGTGGGGCTGGATTACACCGGGGCGCGCCTGGTGTGGACGATTTTTAGCCTGATTTGCCTGGCAGGGGTGGCCTGGTGGTGGATACGGACGTTGCCATTAAGCGGGCCAGAAATTCCTCTGTTGTGGATTTTGTTATTGTGGAATCAGCCCGCGATGGCTTCGTTTTACCTGGGCCAGACGTATCTGTTTTTGCTGGCGTTGTTGGTGGTGGCCTGGGTGGGGTATCGGCAGGGATGGGGCGGGGTGATGGGGGTGGCTCTGGCGTTGTTGTTGTTGCTAAAGTTGGCCGGGGTATTTTTGTGGCTGTTGTTGCTGGCGCAGAGGCAGTGGCGGGTGTTGGCCTGGGGAACGGCCGTTTCGCTCTCCCTCTTTCTTATCTCGCTCCCCTGGCTGGGGTGGCCTGCCTGGCTGAATTACCTGGAACTGCTACGCGGTTTTGCCAGCCAGCCAGAGCGGGCTGTGACAGCGTATCAAACCATTCCCAGTTTGTTTGCTCATCTGTTTACGCTGGATGCCCAGTGGAACCCACACCCTTTGTGGGTGATGCCAGGGGTAGGTGACGGGCTGACGTGGTTGGTAACGGCCGTTTTGCTCCTCCTCAGCACCTTGCTGGCAGTCAAAACAGCGGGACAAAACCACCTGCGTGACCTGCACTTTGCCATTTTTACCACCCTGAGCATCATTCTCAGCCCTTTAGCCCTGGATTACCACTACCCCTTATTGCTGTTACCTGTTGTTTTGTTGTGGGTCTGGCTGGGCAGATTGCCCACCAGGCAGAAATGGATGTGGCGATTGGTGTTGGGAACGGCCGTATTTGCCATTGTCGCCGATTTACCCTACCGTTCCCCCCGGTTGGCAGGCGGCGCGTGGGCTTTGCTGGCCTACCCCAAACTGTATGGCGCGCTGCTTTTATGGGTTTTAGCCGCTTGGGGCATCTGGCGAGAGAGCCGGAATTGATAAAGTTAATACTGATAATGTTTAATATCTGAACGTTTTGAAAACAAAATGCGTAACCTGAAACACCTGGCATCTCGCCTGTCACCGGCCACCTGGCAAAAATACCAGCGGCGTATCTGGACAGTGGTCAAAAATTCGCTGCATAGCCTCACGCTGCCCTTTTTTGGCATTTTGGTCTCTTATCTGGTGGTCAAACTGGCTTCGGTAGAGCGTTGGGGCGAATTTGTGCAGGTGATGATTTTTGTGCAGTTGGGGGCGCATGTGATGAACTGGGGGAACAAGGAGTATTTGCTGCGCGAGTTTAGCCGCAACCCTTCCCAGATGGCCTTTGCCTGGCAAAGGGCTTTGTGGACACGCTCCCTGCTTTTGATTCCGTTTGGGTTCATTTTGTGGCTGGGGGGGTTTTCGGCCGTTTTAACCCTGTTTATGTGGTTGTGGGCAGTGGCTTTGTTATTTTTCCAATCCTTTGATGTCTGGGTGGTGTATCGGCGCGACTTTTTATTTGCCATGTTGCTGGAGGCGGTTGGGATTTTGGTGATGGCTGCTGCCATTTATAGCTGGGCCGAAACCAGTACCGTTTTACGCCTCACCACCTTGTTTGCCCTGGTTTATCTAGGCAAAACGGCCGCCCTGGTTGCCCGATTCCGCGCCGACGTGAGGGGTAAATTAGGGGAAAACGGCCGTTTTCAACCACGTTACTTTTCCCTGGCTCTCCCCTTTTTCCTGCTTGGTTTAACCGGCATGTTGCAATCCCGCATTGACCTGTACACCGTCAGCTACTACCTGCCAGAAAAAGAGGTAGGGCAGTATCAGGTTTTTATCAACCTGATGATTTATGCCCAATCCATTTCCGCCTTTATCCTGGTGCCCTTCATTAAAACCATTTACCGCCTCAACAACCAGGCCATATTAAAAATGTCCAGCCGCCTGTTTCTTTTGGGGTGCGTGTTGGTCATTCCCCTCCTGGGGCTGGCCCATGTGGTCATTACCTACCTGTACGGGTTTGAGCTACCGCTGCCCATGTTAATCAGCGGGGGGTTGTTTGTAATTCCTATTTACTTCTACCTGCCCACCATTTACGCCTTGTACAAAACCAATGTGCAGTGGCAGGTCATTGTGGTCAATCTGGTAGGGTTGGGGATGAATTTCTTGCTCAACCTGTGGCTGGTGCCGCGTGTGGGGTCGTTGGGGGCAATGATTGGTAGTGCGGCGGCGCAATGGGCTATGTGGCTGGTGTACTTATGGTTGAGCCGGGGGATTCGGGACGAGGTGATACATGAGGCTGCTGTGCCCGAATTGCCGTGAACCGTTGACAAAGGGCGAGGAAGTGGGGGGGATGGGTGGTGATATGCCGCTTTGTTGTTCAAACGGGCATGTTTTTTACTGCCAGGATGGGGTTTTGCCCTTGTTAGCGGATGGATTTGCCGCTGAACTGCAACAGTTTACCCATCGGTTGAGCCAGATGCGCGGCGCGGAACATAAACGGCTATTAACGGCCGATTTATACCCCCAATTACCCTTTATCGAACCAACTGGCGAGGGTTGGGAGTGGCGAATGCGGCGGTATGATTTGCAGGTGTTGGCGAGCAGGTTGCCCACGCTGACACGCCAAAAAAAGGGGTTGCAGGTGTTGGATGTGGGAGCGTGGAATGGGTGGTTGAGTTATCGTTTGAGTCTGTGGGGGCATGGGGTAACGGCCGTTGATTATTTTCACGACGAGTATGATGGTCTGGCGGCTAAAAAATTCTACCCCGTTTCCTGGCAGGCTGTTCAAATGGATTTGACCGATTTGTCACTGTTAGACACCTGTTTTGATCTGGTCATCTTAAACCGATGTTTACAATTTGCGCCCGATCCAGTGCAGATGATAACCCAGGCCAGGGCGCGGCTGGCGGCAGGTGGTCTGTTGTTGGTCACTGGTTTACAAATTTTTGCCGATGCACGGCAAAAAGCGGAGCAGGTTACCAGCTACCGGCAGCAAAACTGGCAAAAATATGGGTTTGAACTATTTTTGAAACCCACCAAAGGGTACCTGGATGGGCAAGATAAAAAAACTTTACAAACCCTGGGCGTTCAATTACGGCCGTATTCCCAACTGTGGCTGGCAAACCTGAAATCCTACCTCAAACCCACCCTGCCGCGCCATTTTTACGGGCTTCTCCCTGGCTCGTAGTAATGGCTTTAGCAGTTTTTGACCGCACCCTGTAAAAATTCTATGGAAAAATCAACCGGATGCCTGACACGGTTCGGGCGAGTTTATCAAATAGTTGCCACCCTGTTGCTAAACACCATTCTATTGCTGCTGTTGTTGGAAGCGGCCGGGGCCATTCTCATTCCCCGCCTGGAGGCCAAAGCGCACCAATCCGCCCTGGAATTTCACCGCCAGGTTGTGGGGGATGTTCCCTGGCTGGCTGACTACTGGCGAGAGCATTATCTGGTGAAAAATGAGTACCATCCCTATGTTATTTGGCGACCCGCCCCTTTGTCGGGCCAGGCCATTCAGATAGATGTGGATGGGTTGCGAGTGACACCTGGGGCCGATTGTCGGCCGGGGGCTTTTACCGTTTTTTTATTTGGTGGTTCAACCATGTGGGGGTATGGTGTGCCCGATGGGGCAACGATCCCAGCCTATTTGCAAGAAAAATTAAATAGACAACATGACGGCCCGGTGTGTATTCGCAACTTTGCCCAAAAGGCCTTTGTCTCGACACAGGGGGTGATTGAGCTATTGGCACAATTGCAACAGGGGCAGGTGCCGGATATGGTTATTTTTTACGACGGCATTAACGATGTGGGGTCAGCTTATCAGTATGGGCATGTTACCCATTTGTTGGAGGAGACGGTGGCACATCAAGTATATGCTCAGGCGTATCTGGCGGATTGGGTAAAAGGCAGTTATACCTACCAGTTGGCTGAGGTGGGAGGGCGCAAGCTGCGCGAATGGACAAATCAGCCGCCGCCTGACTCTTATGCCCCGGTGGTGGAGGATTTGGAAGGGTTGGCTGGGGAGGCGTTGTCAGCTTATGAGGCCAATTACCGGTTGGTGGCGGGGCTGGCAGGGCAGTATGGATTTGAGTTTTATTTTATCTGGCAACCCTGCCTGACGGTTTACACTGGGGAACTTTTGCCGCAGCAGCAGCAGTTGTTGGCTGGTTACACTGCGCCATATGTGACCTATTTTCGGTATGCTTACCAACTGGCAGAGAGCAAAACGGCCGATTATGACCAGTTTTACTACCGTGCTGATGCTTTGCTGGATATGCCGGAAAATGTGTGGATTGACCCGCAACATCTGACTCCGGCTGGTAATGAACAGATGGCAGAGGTGATTTTGCAAATTATCCAGGCCGAAACCGAGTTTTTTCCGTAAAACTCAGTTTTTTGAGCATTTATGCACAAATATATCTGGACGGTGTTAATCCTGATGGGTGTGCTGGGGATTCCGGCGCAGTGGCGGATGCTGGAGCAAAATCGGCCGTTTTTCACGCCCAATCTGGATGAACAGTACCGTGTGCTGTTGCCAGATGTGCCCTATGACTTGTTGCGGCAGGTGGATGGGGTGCTGGGGCCAGAAACGGCCGTTTTGCTCATTACCAACGGCCGTGATGTACGCCACAGCGAATACACCCTCTACCATCGCGCCCTCTACTTCCTCACGCCGCGCCCGGTCTGGTGGCTGGCGGATGCCCCCACCGACAATACCTGGGAGTCACGCTGGCGCATCGTTGCCCCTCTGACGGCCGAATCTATTAGCCGTATTGCCCAGGAAAAACAGCTAACTTGTGTTTTGGCGGTGCAAACAGACCTGCCCATCGGTCAGCGACTCCTGGCCTGGGAGGGTGGGGTGTTGTGGCAGGTGGGGGGGGAGTGCCCGATGGTTACAAAAACGGCCGTTTCTGTCACGGCGAACGGGTGGGGTGTGTTGGTGGGTGTGTGCATCCTCTGGTTATTCGGTTATACGCTGCTGGAGTTGCTGGTGTTTCGTGTAACCAGTGAATCTCAATGGGGTAGGCTGGAAAAAATTGCCCTGGCCTGGCTCATTGGGGCGGGTGTGGGCAGTGTGTTGTTGGGCTGGCTGGCAATGGCTGGTGTTCCTGCTTCCACCCAACGCATGGGATTTATAACGGCCGTTCTCCTCCTTGCCGCACTATTTTATAAATTACGAAGGACGAAGGACGAAGGACAAAGGACAAATGGCAAGTTGCGTTTCACGTTTCACGTTTCACGCTCCTTGCTCC
>CAZPEJ010000095.1:0-11720 GCA_964585465.1 uncultured Ardenticatenaceae bacterium | reverse complement strand
AAACACGTTCAAAAAGCCACGTTTCAACCTGTTTTAACAGGTTTGGGTTTGATTAACCGTCGGTTTCAACCGATGGCGGTTTCCAAATTGAGAATTGCTGCGGGTCACGTTACTTCTTGACAACTTAAACGGCTGCTCTATAATCCACATCAAACAATTTGCACCGTGATAACATGATGATTGGGACGAGTAATTGTTGTGGCAATACCAGAGAGTGGTGGATCACAGGCTGAAAATCCCCACACCTTGTACAACAATGAATACCCCCCAGGAGTGGCTTCCTGAACGAGTTGGGCAGACTGTATGGTTTGCCCGGCTTGAGGCAGACAATGTGATGTCTGCCTCCTGTAAATGAAGTAAGGAGTCCGGTTGGCCCCGTTAACGGCCGTAATGAGAGTAAAAGCTATCAGCTATTAGCCATCAGCTATTAGCCAAAGCCTGAAAGCTAGTTGCTAAAAGCTATTACTAAAATTGGGTGGAACCGTGAACGCCATCACCCCAAAAGTGGGTGATGGCGTTTTTTATTTGCAGCGCAGAGATTGAAGTACCCTCTCTACGCTCAAACAGGAGATTAAAATGTCTGAAGCAATGCCTTATATCGAAACAGAACTGTACCGCATTCGCCATTCCGCCGCCCATGTGATGGCCGAGGCTGTGCTGGAATTTTTCCCCAAAGCCAAACTCGCCATAGGCCCCCCCATTGAGGATGGGTTCTATTACGATTTTGACCTGGGACGGGATGAAAACGGCAAACTGATTACCTTTTCACCCGAAGACCTGGAAAAAATTGAGAAGAAACTGCAAGAGCTACTCAAACAAAATGCCAAATTTGAGCAATCCAGCAAATCCGTCGCCGAAGCCCTGGCCTTTTTTGCCGACCAGCCCTACAAAGTGGAACTCATCCAGGATTTAGCAGCAGGCAAAGTGGATGAAAACGGGGAATTAACGGCCGAACCCGCCCAAAACGTAGGCATCTACCAGCACCGCAACTTTGCAGATTTGTGTCGCGGGCCGCATGTCGGTTTCACCAAACAAGTCAAACACAACGCCGTCAAACTGTTGCGGACGAGTGGGGCTTACTGGCGGGGGGATGAAAAACGGCCGCAATTACAACGTATTTACGGCACGGCCTGGCACAACAAAGAAGAACTCGACGACTACCTCAACCGCCTGGAAGAAGCCAAAAACCGCGACCATCGCAAACTGGGCAAACAATTAGGGCTGTTCCACATTTCCCAACTGGTGGGGTCGGGTCTGCCCTTGTGGCTGCCCAAAGGGGCCATCTTGCGCGAACAGCTAGAAAGTTTCCTGCGGAAAGCCCAACTGGAGCGTGGTTACCTGCCGGTCATCACACCTCACATCGGCAAACTGGATTTGTACATCACCAGCGGGCATTACCCCTACTACAAAGCCAGTCAATACACACCAATTGACGTGGACGAGGAAAAGTTCATGCTCAAACCGATGAACTGCCCACACCACATCGAAATTTACCGCAGCGAAGCCCACAGCTACCGCGATTTGCCCCTGCGCCTGGCCGAGTTTGGCACGGTTTACCGCTACGAACAAAGCGGCGAACTCAATGGTCTCACGCGGGTGCGTGGTTTTACGGTAGACGACTCCCACCTGTTTGTCACGCCCGACCAGTTGGAAGAGGAGTTTATCGGCGTGGTCAGCCTCATCCAATATGTGTTTAACACGATGGGTTTTCATGATTTCCGCGCTCGCCTGGGCACGAATGACCCCAACAGCGATAAATACGCCGGTGCGCCAGAGATGTGGGAGAAGGGCATTAACGCCATCCGACAAGCGGCCGATAAAGTGGGCATGAAGTACAGCGTGGAGGCGGGTGAAGCCGCCTTTTATGGGCCAAAGCTGGACTTTATTTTCCGCGATGTCCTCAAACGGGAGTGGCAGTTAGGCACGGTGCAGGTGGACTTTTTGCTGCCGGAGCGATTTGGCCTGGAATATACGGCCGAAGATGGGCAGCCCCACCGCCCGGTGATGATTCACCGCGCCCCGTTTGGCAGCATGGAACGGTTCGTGGGCATTTTGATTGAACATTTTAATGGGGCGTTTCCGTTGTGGTTGTCGCCGGTGCAGGTGATGATGGTGCCGATTGCTGACCGCCATGCCCCATACGCCAAACAGGTAGCTAATGAATTGCGAGCGGCCGGGTTGCGAGTGGAGGTGGATGCTAGCGGGGAACGGATGAATAAAAAGATCCGCGAAGCTCAGTTGCAGAAGATTCCCTACATGCTGGTGGTGGGCGACCAGGAAGAAGTTAACCACGCGGTGGCGGTTCGCACACGCAATAATGAAGACCGGGGCGCGATGAGTGTGGAATCGTTCCTGGCCCATGCGGTTGGTTTAACGGCCGAAAAAAGCATGGTGTTGTGAGAAGCTATTAGCTATCAGCTATCAGCTTTCAGCTTTCCCCCACTGACGGCTGATAGCTGACGGCTGACAGCTTCCCCCTACTGACGGCTGATAGCTGACGGCTGACAGCTTCCCCCCACTGACAGTTTCCACAGGTGGTTTATGTCTGCCTATCCTAACCGGCACTGTCATAAGCCTGTTTAACCCAGGCGATTAGTTCGCTGTCTACTTCTGTTACTTCTGTGACGTTTATTTTGTAGTTGCACATGCCACCAGGGGGCATGGCTGCCAGGCGGGCGGTGGTTTCGACCCCTTTCATGTTTAAGCCTACTTCGACGCGTGTTTTGGTGGCCGGGCCGATCATGGCAAATTGTTTCTTGCGCCGCAAGCTGACATACCCTTTTTTAGGGGTCACTTCAAAGTCGCCAAATTGCTGAACGGCCGTCATCAGTTTATCGTGAATCGGGCGAAGGTGGGCTTTTGCACCTGTGTAGAGTTCATCCAAAACGGCATCCTCCGTTAAACCCTTTGTTTGGGCGGCAGTGGTACCATCGGATTTTAGCGCGTAGTGTACCAGGGTGTTGGCATCTCCATGCCCCAAACCCAGGTCGCGCTGGAGCATCTCGCGGATTTCCCCATGTTTGTTCAGGCCACTGTTTTGGATGAGGGCACTCAACTCATCTAACGTTTTGCCTGTTTTGGTTTGGATATTATTCAGTTGTGTTTGGACTGCTTTTTCCAGGCTGCTCATTTCATTCTCCTTTGTGGTCTCTGGTTTTTCACGATTCAGACATGCGATGTTTCGACTTGTGATACTTCTGACAAGTTATAACATCGCATGTCTCTAACCAGGTTGTAAAGTTACTTCGTTTGTTAAAAACGACGAATGAGCATAGGCAAAACCGACATGTATCGCGTATTCGCACACAAAACACGTTATACGCAGCAGATAGAAGCTAAATTTTGGGGATATTCAATTGTTGTCCGGGGCGAATCCGGCTGGGGTCGTTGCCAATTATGTCTTTGTTGGCCTGGTAAATTTTCATGAAATGGTTTTGGGTGCCGTAATACTTTTGCGAAATCATCACCAGGCTGTCGCCAGCTACGACGGTGTGTTGGGCCAGGTAGGGTGAATCGGCGGCCGGGGCGGCTTCTGGAGCTGGTGGCGGCGGGGCTGGGGGTGCCTCGGCGGCCGGGGCGGGTTTGGTGGCACCGGCAAGGGCATCTTTGGCCGGGTTGGTTTTGACTTCGGCGGCTGGTTTGATGTCGCCCGTTTTTACGGCCGCTTTTGACTTGACCATGCCGGGGGGTGGGGCAAATTGCTGTTGGGTCTTGGCAAATGCCTCTTTGGCTTCATCAGCATCTACTTTTTCTTGCACAGGTTTGGCTTTGGGAGCCTGGGGTTTATTTTTTTGTTCCATTTTCGTCTCCTTTGATGGAAATTTGGGTAAGGACACCAGAGAAATGATACTTCACACCGGGGGAAGTTTCAAACAATTTGAGCAGTTTTTAGGGTAAAGGGGTTAATCGGCCGTGTCGGGGCGGAGGCGAAAGGCAACCAGCAGAGCCAGAAGGGCCAAAACGGCCGAAATTAAAAAAGTCTCCGTCAATATCCGCACTGTTACCTGGGTTAAACCGTCTACAATGGCTTGTTGGTAAATTGGATCAGAAAGGGATAAATCGGGCAGGGTTATTTGGGTACGCAGCCATTGGAATCGTTGTAGGCCCCAGGCGGTGAGGGCAGATAACCCGACGCTCATGCCCATGAGGCGCAAAACGATCACCAGGCCGGAGGCAATTCCACGCTGGTTATCGGGGGCCGCATTGATAACGGCCGTTCCCACCGGCGCAATCACCAGGCCAAACCCCAGCCCCAAAACCACCAGGTGCCAGGTCATCTGGCCGTAAGGGGTGCCAACGACCCAATTCGACCCCATCAGCCCGAACCCTGCCACGCACAAAACCAGCCCCGGCAGCAACACCGGGCGGTAGCTCCACCGCTCCGTTAAACGACCGCCCAGATAAGAAGCTACTGCCATTGCCCCTGTCATGCCACTCAGCAGGTAACCACTCGTCAGGGCGGCTTGTTCCACATCAAATTCTAAGACGTTAATTACCAGCGGCACATTGACCATGGCGATAATCAAAATGCAGCCAATAAAAAAGTTGACCAAAATGGCGGGTGTGAAGTTTAGTTGGCGAAAAAGCTGTAAATCAATCAGGGGGGGTGGCTGATGGCCTGATGGCTGCCGTCCCAGTTGCCACTGAATGCCCACAAAGATGGCAAAGGTGATCAAAGCCAGGGTGTATAACTGTGGGGTATAAGGTTGGGTGGGGTTGGAGTCGAGGGTGGCGAAGCTGCCTGCGCTTTGGATGTCGCCGCTGTTGAGCAGGGCAATGTTGAGGGAGAGGAGGCAAAGGGTTAAAACGGCCGTTCCCCACCAATCTATCTTCTCCTTGTGAGTGGGTTGGGGCAAATCGCGCAGAGCTATCCAGGCCAGGGTGATGCCCAACAAGCTGAGGGGGATATTGAGATAAAATTGCCACTGCCAGGTGAGGTAACGAATGAGCAACGCCCCATACAACGGCCCCCACACCCAACCCGCCGTATCAATAGCCCCCAACGTGCCCAACGCCGTAGCCCGTTTTCGCGGTTCGTATAGGTCGCCAATGATGGCCATAGCCACTGGCACCATCGCCCCACCACCAACGGCCGTTAAAACCCGCCCGGCAATAAAGGTGGGCAGATCACGGGCAAAAGGCAGCCAGGCAGAACCCAACAGGAACAAAACCAGCGAACCAATGTAAACAGCACGGCGACCTATCAGGTCACTTAAACGGCCGACAAAAGGCATCACCACCACATAGGCGATAAGGTAGGCATTGACAATCCAGGCGGCCCGGTTCAAACCTTCCGGCAGCGGGATTTCCAAATCTACAATGATTTGCCGTAGCATGGTAGAAACCACCGTCAAATCGTCGGCGGCTACAAAAACACCAAAACAGAGTACAAACAGGATAAAACGGGGGGCGGGGCGAGGCATGTTTTTATCGGTTACAGAAAAAAATCTTTCAAAGCGGCCGAAATCTCTGCCACCACCGAATGCCAGGGTGTGTCTGGGTCACAACCCACTGTCAAGGTATGTTCAGCGATGTCCAGGTGGGTGATGCCTTCAATAACAGCCAGGGTTTGGGCCAGGGGAGAACCTTCGGACATTTCGTCTGGGGTGGTGTACTGTTCGTTTGTTTCGCTGGTCAGGCGTAGGTTGGTGTAAAGGGTGATGAAACGGCCGTTTTCGCTTACCTCCGTCTCAATTTCAATATACTCAGACATAACATTCACCGTTTGTTGCGTACCGAGTATAATCAGTGCTAACCATTCTTTCAATGGAGTACGATTTTCAGTAGTCGGCAATTCCCATTCTGTAGGCGCGAAAAGGATTTCGCGCTCCAGAGTATACCAGTTAACGCGATTTGGAAATCGCAGCTACAAGACTATTGAAAACCCTGTTTAATGGAGGCATTGTCAATGAATAAGATGTTTAGCTTTTTGGCCGGGGGGTTGTGTGGGGCATTGGTCGGGGCAACACTGGCCTTGTTGCTCACACCCGCATCCGGTTCGCAGTTACGCTCCGACGCTACCGCGCGGTGGGAAACCGCTATGCGGGAGGCGCGGGAGGCGATGGAAGAGACACGGCGGGAGTTGGAAGCGGAGTTTGAACGGATGAAGGGGTAAAGAGGGAGCGGGAGATTAGGGATTGGAGATGAACCAATCTCTAATCTCCCATAAGTTTTTACGGCTCAATATGCAGCCAGTAGTCGGCGGGTTGGTAAACAAAGGGGGTGAGGGGCATAATGACCAAAACGGCCCCCCCTTTTTCAATTTCAACCGTTTGTTGCCCTTGATTAAACTCATTCAGGGCAAGGGGAATCACCTGGGGAGTGTCGCCCCGTTGAATGAGTTGCACCGCCCACTGTTGGGGCAGTTGCCAGCCCGATTGCACAAACCCTTGCGCTTCCCAGGCGGGAATAAATTCCTCCACGTTACTCTGGTAATTGAGTTCGGGGATGCTGATGTCGTCCAGGGCAAAACCACGCCCCAAAACGGCCGAATCTGTTAACACCTCAAAACGAATCTGTATCCGTTGTCCCACATAACTGTTTAAGGAGATTCGCTCCTTCACCCACCCATCAACTGCGTCGTCTTCGTCCGCACTACGGCCGTTAAAAGCTGCCCCATACTCCCCAGGGCTGGCATGTTCCGGGGACAACAGTTCCCAGGTGTCACCCCCATCGGTAGAAATGGTCACATAAGCAAAATCCCACTCCTCCTCCAAATCATACCAGGCGGCAAAGTGGAGCGTGGCTTTGGAGACATCCGACAGATCAAACGCCCCGGTAAGCTGGGCATGGGTTTCATCGGAGGGTAATACCACCCACATCTGTTCGCCGCTACGTGGGGCAGAGTCGGTCAAATCAGCCACTGTGTCACCGGCAAAACTAATGGTGACAGTATCGCGGAAATCCAGTTCAATGTAATGTACCCCAAACTGGTTTAACGTTTTGGTCAGTTCAATCTGGGGGGTTTTGAAACGTTCTTCATACTCTGGTCGGCGCAGGTGGATGGTTTCGTAGTTGTAAGCTGCTCCCGCCGCCGGATCATCCAGAAAATTGGCGGCTGCCCAATCGGCGGTAAACTGCTCCAGGGTGCGGTTGGGTGAAAACCCCTGCAAAACAGCCCGCACCGCCCCCAACCCATTGGCTGGATGCCGGGCCAACTCTTGAACGGCCGTTTCCCCCAACTGCTCCCACAAATAAACCATGTACAAATAAGCCGCCCCATAATGGGCATCTACCACATCTTCGTCATACCCCCAGGTATTCAGTTGAATCGAGGGCTGTTCCAGGTAATAATCACTATCCACACTATCCAACCCCATGTAAGTTTCCGTCAATTGTGACAACCCTTCATTAAGCCAGACCGTTTCGTTGCTATCGGTATACCATTGAATGAGGTGCTGAATTTCGTGAACCAGGGTGCCATCATACAACTCTTCGCCCAACGCCAGATTGTTCATGACCATATAAATCATTTCCTGTTCGTTGGAGTTTTGGTAAAGGCTGTTGGGGTATTCATCCACACTGGTGAAATAGCCTAACTCGGTATTATTTCCTTCGCCGCGAATGTGCAACACGGAAAAACGGGGGTCATTATCTATGCCGGGGTTCCAGGGTTCACCAAACAGGTTTATCAGACGGGGGTAATACTCACTTTCCAGGCGGTCGGCAACGGCCTGGACATCGGCCGTTTCGTAATTTAACCCCTCTTCCACCCAAAAGTAAGCATGTTCGCTCACAGCTACCAGTTCGGCTTCAATTCGGCCGTCATCCAGGTCAAAACTTTGTTGGTCGCCAATGGCATAGGTCGGGGCGGTGGTAGTGCGCGGCCCCAAATCATATTGCCCCAGGCGAATGGCGGCTTCGTAGTAGTCGTGGATGGGTTGTGTCACCTGGTAGAGACGGGCCAGATCGTCATAGGCGCGGGCGGGAATCGGCCGTTGGTCAATCTCTTCGGGCACCGTCAACTGCAAAACTGGTGTGGGGGTCAAAGAAACAATCGGTGTGGGGGTGGGAACCGTTGCCTGGGGAGTGCTGGAGGCGGCCAATGTTGCGGTGGCGGGAATGGGGGTGGGGCTGGCCGGGGTGGTGGGGGTGATATTAACCTGCTGTTCCTGGTCGTAGCGATAAAAAGCCACTGCCCCGGCAATAACGGCCGTTGTGACACACGCCAGACAAATACATGAAACGATACAGCTACCGATAATAAACCACAACATCCAGTTGGTTTTATTGGTGGGTTGGGAAAAGTTATTGTCCATAGGGTGATTGATGTCTCCAGCACGCTGTCGGAAAAGTTCTAATGGAGCGCGGATGACGCGGTTGAACGGATTTTTGCGGGTTTTTCTCCGATTTTATCCGTGTAACCGGCGTACCATTTTACCGTTCCGACAAAGTGCCAGGTGATCTGGATTGTTACCTGATTTCTATTTGATAAACGGCCGTTTGTGCCGTTACCGGTGTCATCCCTGATACAATGAGAATAGTCTGCTCAACAGATTTGTCCATAGGAAATTGCCACTGTCCTTGATTATTTTGCAGGGGGAGTTGTTCCACTCTCACCCCATCAGGGCCGATGTCTATACGTTGCACCATAAACTTTTGTGGCAAAACCGGGCCAGTTCGCACAAACCCGGCAAACACCCACCCGGTATCACCTTCGCCGCCATCTTCATACCCCAGCTGCGGGATGGCAATGTCGTCTATCACAAACCCTTGCTGGTGAATGGCCGAATCGGTGATATACCAAAAACGTAACAAAATGGATTGCCCGGCATAGGGCGTGAGATCGGCCGTTTGCGACACCCAGCCCTCACTGCGACCGGTAAACCCAGGGCCAAAACTGTTGCCCTGCGGGTTGTCCAGTGTGCTGGTGTTGGTTTGTAACAGCGTCCATCGCTCCCCACCATCCGCCGAAACAGCCACATACCCATAATCCCAGCCAGCTTCAATGTCATACCAGGCCCAAAAGGTAAGCGTTGCTTCGGTTAAAGTGGTTAAATCAAAGGCACGGGTCATGGAAACGGCCGATTCATCGGCCGGGTAGCTATAATAAAAGTAATTGCCACTGTGGGGCAAGGTATCTACCAGTTGCACTTGCTGAGTGCCCGTAAAAACCAGCGTCACCGGCTCGTTGCGGTCAATCGCCAGGTAATCGGCCCCAAACTGATTCACCGCAGTGGGCGCGGCAAAACGGCCGATTTCCATTGGCTCAATGGCGGGTAATGTCACCGTCTGATATTGCCACACCCCGCTACCTTGCCCAACCCCCTGCAAATAGTTGGCTGCCAGCCAATCGGCAAACAAGGTTTCCACCGTCACCCCAGTTTGTAAGGTTTCCAGCGTCGCCGCCACCCCACCCAGGCCATTTTCCGGCTGTTGCACCAATCGTTGGGTTGCCTCTTCGCCAAATCGGTCTAAAAAGTAGGTGGCAAAGAGAAACGCGGCGGCGTAATGCGCCCCAACCACGCCCGGCTCCTGGCTTAAGTTGTTCAGTTGAATATCCGTTTGTTGCACATAGGTCATTTCCCGCCCGGTGGCATACCCATTCAAATGGGCGGCCAGTTCCGCCAGCCCTTCATTGAGCCACGCTTCTTCGTTGCTGTCGGTGTGCCAGTGAATGAGATGTTGCAGCTCATGGGCCAGTGTTTGGTAATACCGTTCGCTGCCCAATGGCAAATCATTCAGGCTAAGGGTGAGCAGTTCGCGCTGGTTGGAATAGGGATTAACGGCCGTTACCACCTCATCACTCGACGCAAAATAAGCCACCCCAATACCGGACAGATCCGCCACATGCAACACATTTAACCGATGATCCCCATCCACCCCCGGCTGCCACTCCATGCCAAAAAAAGCGCGGTTTGTGGGCAAAATGTGGTCTTCCAGCACCCCGGCCGCCTCTTCCAGTTGGGCGGTTGTTACCCGCTCACCGTTTTGCACCCACAGGTTGAGCGCATCGGAACGGTACAATAACACAGCCTGCACCTGTTCCACCTTGTTTTCTGCCAGGTTTTTTACCCAAAAAGGGGCCACATCCCCCACCACATACGGCGTGGCTGTTGTTTGTGCTACACGAGGGGCATCAATACCTTTCAATTGGGCTGCCAATGTCACCACATCGCGGGGGGGAATGGTGAGATGGGAAACGGCCGTTAAAGATTCCTCAGCACTGGGCAAAACGGCCGTGACGAGGGGCGGTAATGGGGTAGAATTGGCAGCTTGAAACAGGGAACAGGCTGTCTGAAAAACACATAGCAGTAAAAAACTGCCAAACAGAAAACGGGAAAACCTTCTCATCAGAGTGGAATTGTGAAGGTGGAAAAACAAATTGTCAACGGAACGTAACCAAACATTTATCCCTGGGTTTTGTTTATTGATCCTTTCAGCTACCGTTTAGACATGTACAACGTATTGCCCCACCCCTACGCAATACGCCATCAAGCAGGTAATTATGAGATACGCCCACATCGTGGGTTGGGGCAGCTTTCTGCCCGACCGAGTCCTGACAAATGACCAACTGGCAACCCTGGTAGATACCACCGACGAGTGGATTTATAGCCGCACCGGCATCCGCGAACGGCACATTGCTGGCGAAAGGGAAACCACTGCTACCCTGGCTTTTGAAGCGGCGGCGCGTGCCCTGGTAGTTGCCAAAATGCGCCCCGCTGAAGTCGAACTAATTATCGTCGCCACCTCCACCCCAGAGTACATCTTCCCCTCCACTGCTTGCCGGGTGCAAGATTACCTGGGAGCCAGTAAAGCCGGGGCCTTTGACCTGAGCGCGGCCTGTTCTGGTTTTGTTTATGGCCTGAGCATGGCAGCCCAGGCCATTGCCACCGGCTCGGTCAACAATGCCATCGTGATTGGCTCCGAAACCATGTCGCGGGTTTTAGATTGGCAAGACCGGGGGACTTGTATTTTATTTGGTGATGGAGCCGGGGCGGTGGTGTTGCGGGCTTCCGATGTGGCGGGCGGGGTACTCTCTTCCGTTTTACGCTCCGATGGTTCTGGCGGGGATTTGCTCAATTTACCGGCCGTTTATCACAATCCGGTGCCTACTTTAGGGCCGGAGTATTTACACAACAACGGCCACCGCAAAAACACCATTGCCATGGACGGCCGTCAGGTTTTTCGGTTTGCCACCAGCGTCATTGGTGAATGTATTGAGGAAGCACTGGCAAAAGCCTCCCTAAAACTAGAAGATGTCAGCCTGATTATTCCCCACCAGGCCAACACTCGCATCATCGAAACGGCCGCGAAAAAGATGAAAATTCCGGCAGAAAAGTTTTACATGAACCTGGATCGGGCGGCAAACACTTCGGCCGCTTCCATTCCCATTGCGTTGTGCGACGCGGTAAAAGCAGGGGTGATGCGGCCCGATGATTATGTGGTGTTGATTGGTTTTGGTGGCGGATTAACCTGGGCAGCTTCGGTGGTAAAGTGGGATGTCACCCCGCCCCCACCCATTCCACCCAGGCGAGAGTGGCGGCGGGTGCAATATGTGTTAGCGCGTGGTCGCTCCAAATTGCGGAAGTGGGGCCGGCGGCTGGCTGCCATTTTTCTGGGGTCTCCCACCCCAGAAGCGCGATTGAAAGATGCGGAGAAACGAAAATAGGGTTGTTTTGGAGAGATGCACAGGGCTTTGCAAAACGAGAAATGGGACGCGGATGAACACGGATAAAACGGATCAACGCGGATTTTTTGGTAAATCAAACAATTTTTAG
>CAZPEJ010000094.1:0-11754 GCA_964585465.1 uncultured Ardenticatenaceae bacterium | reverse complement strand
CATTAATGGAATTAACTTTATGTCGCGAAGAGGTGCGGAGACGCTGGGAGGGAAAACCTTCTGCGTCCCTGCGCGAAAAACCTTATTTCCGATAAACTCTGTTATATCACCGCCGTTTTAGCAGAGCCAGCAGCACCAACAGGAGTGCCGATAAGGTTATCCCCAGGCCAATCCACAAAATTAGGGGAGTAAATTTCCACTCCACTCGGCTGGAAAGAGGGCGCGGTTCATAAATACCAGGGTCAATATCAGAAAGAGGAGAGCGGCTGTTAGATTCGGCCGTTTTTCAAACTGAGCCATTCAGTTTCCTTTTATTCTGCCAGGCGCAGGTAAAATAGCACCGTTTTGTCGTCTAGTTGTTGACCGGTGTCATCCTGAACGGGTAGCCGCCACCCTTCTGCCTGCACCCACAACCCGGCCGTTACGGCGTAATCACCCGGCGGTAAATCGGCCGGGAGTTGTAGGGTGTGGACATCTAACACATATTGCTCCATCGGCCAGCGACGGGTGGGGAAGTCGCCAGGGTTCAAATGGTCAGATTGGGTGGCAATGTTACCATCTGGGTGTAAAACATGCAGGAAACTTTGAAAATTGATGTTCAGGGGTTGTTGGGCTTTCCAATAGAGGGAGATTTCCAGGGTGTCACCTGGTCTGGCCTGGGCCGGGGCATCAAACCCTAACAGGGCAATTTGATCGCCAAAGTTGACAAATGTGGGATGGGTGGTGGGTTGGGCGACAAAACCGGTGGAATGGTAGTGTAACCAGCCAGAGGGATGCAGGAGGAAGAGGGAAACGGCCGTTATGCCCACCACTGTCCACAAAATCGGCCGATGCTCTGCCCAGGAGGATAAATTGTTTTGAGGTAAGGTTTCAGGCTGTGTTACCTTTCCCTGCCAGCGTACCCGCCAGGCGACCAAGAGCAACAAACCCAACGAAACCAGCGTGATACCCCAGGCCAATTGCCGCGCTGGTGTGTCCGTAAATTCTACCTCTACCACATGTTCACCCGCAGGCACCAGCACGACAATGGTACCTTCTGGTCTGGCTAATTCTCGCTCGGCTGGCCCGTTATCTAACCTCACCTGCCAGCCGGGAAAATCGAATTGGTAAAGGCGCAGGCGAAAGTTGCGCGGGGTATTGATGTGATAACGGGTGAATAAAGGGGTGACCTCTTCTACTTGTACAGTGGCTTCTGGGGGGACGTTGGCCCGGTTCACCCGATCCAGTGGGGTGTTTTCATAAAATCCTTGCAAGACCGTTTCAGTAGCCTGGGGCACAATATCTACGGTTGCAGGTACGTAGTCGGCTGTGGAGGTGGTGCCTAACCAGTGTCCTTTTTGTTCTATGAGTAATACTCGTAATCGGTTGACTTCGCCAAAGGGGGGCCAGGGGACAGGCTGGCTGAGGGGGAGGGAGAGTAGCAGGGGAAAGGCGATCAGGACGGCCGTTATCCAGGATTGCCAACGGGGTGATGTGTGTTGCAGTAGGGTGTAGGTGGTTACACCTGCCAAAATGCCCAAAAGGATTGCCACTGCCCCCAACAAACGCCAGGGAAATTGGAAAAAGGGTAAGAAGGGGATGGTTTCCCAGATGCGGGTGGACACAGGAAGCAGTAGAAAGAGAAAAGTAGCTAATGAAAGGATCAAAAAATGAAGCTGACGGCGTTGGGGAACGGCCGTTAATCCGGTGAAGACAACCCCCAGACCACCCAATACCCATTGCGCGATGCCCAGATTAAAACGGAAAGCGGGCAGTGTGGCTCCCCAATCTATTGGCCTGGAAAAGGTCAGCAGTTCGGCCCAGGAGAGGAAGTGGTTATGGAAGTCGTAGTTGTTGCCTTGCCCCACCACCATGTTCAGGTTCACGGCGTTGCGTTCGGCCAGGACGGGCAACCAGAAGAAGGCAGCACAGCCAAAACCCAGCCAAACGGCCAGTAACAGGCGGGGTGAACGGGGTGCAGATGAAAATAAAAATTGCCAGCTGGCCCAGGCCAGCAGGAAGGCAAAAAAGAGCATTCCCATGAGGTTGTGGGAGAGGACGACGGCGGCAGTGGTGAAAACGGCCGTTACCCACCGCCATGCCGTTGTTTGTTGTCGCAGCCGATCTAAGGCCCACAGAGCCAAAGGGAACATACCAAAACTAAATGCCTCGGCCACTGCTCCGCGTGCATGGGGGTCAATGTATTGCATGTAAGGAGCATAAAGGCAGACAGCCGCCGCGACATACCCGGCCCGGCGGCCCCAGTTGTCTCGCACAAAGCCGTATGTCCCAAAAGCGGCCGTGAGCAGCCCCAAAACCAGTACCGCCTTAATGCCCGCTACCGGGCCAAGCCGGGGTAACAGGTCTACCATCAGACCAACATAGTACACCAGGGGAGCGTAGTAGTTAAAAATGGGGTAGCCATACCCGTAGTAAAAGTTGGCGGCCCAGCGAGGGTAAAATTCACCGCCGCGCACCAGATAGCTCAACTCTGCCAGGCGGAAAATGTGCAATTCAGCATCTGTATTCTGTGGCAACCCGGCCCGGCTGAGAAACGGCCACACAGCGATCAAACAAATCACCAACACGATGGCGAAGCCGGGGTCTATTAAGTTTCGAGTTTTGAGTTTCGAGTTTTGAGTTTTAGGTTTCAAGTTTCAGGTTTCGGGTTTCATGCAATGGGCAATACACTTCATATTTCACACCACACCCCCTCAAATCTGTGCCAATCCGCTTCCTCCGTCCCATCAATGGTTAATCTTCTTATGGAACGCGGTAAATCAAGATGGAGTACCCTACCCGGTCGGTGGGGGGGCGGGCGCGAAACCAGGGGTAAACATATTTTTGCTCGGTGGGCAGGGGCAGTTCCCACAAGCTGCTGACGCTGATAGCATACACTCCTGGCTCTGGGGCCTGGGGGTTAAACGGGGGGGCACCCCACAAGGCGTAAAACTTGCCCATGCCCAGGCCGGGTAGGGGCTGGTAGCGAATGTGATAGTAGTCGGGATCGGCGGTGCCAAACCAGCCAAGTTTTACCTCATTCACCCCGTTTTCTGCCATCCACTGTTTCAGACGCAACAAATCTTGCCCCCAATCAATGTTGCTATCTATCAGGATGTTGTATCCGTTTTCTGGGCCACCGGCAATAACATTAAAAAAGCCGAGGTAATGGGGGTGAATGCGACTATCGGCCCACACTAGAGCCAGTAAAACGGCCGTTGTCAGGAGGCGAGAAATGATAGAACGGAAAACGGGGGAAGATGGAACAGTGGCGGGTAGGCGGATGTTGATGGGTAAAACGTTGAGACCAGCAACCGTGAGGTATAAAAAAGGTAATATAGGCAGCAGGTGACGATACCCAATGTTCAGGGCACTTTGCATACTTAGCAGCAGGTAGAGCAAGGGAGGCAGGAGGAGAAAGAGGGTTTGAGGGCGGGTGGGGCGATTTTTTAGCAGCAAAACGGCCGATATTCCCACCATTCCCAATACAAACAACGGCGTTTTGACGGCAAAAGCAACTGGAAAGTAGTTCCAAAACCCTTCATTGGAAAACTGCCCCCAGAGAAAACCAGGGCGACCGCCGCCACTGATAAAAAAAATTTGCTCAATACCAGCCCAAAAAGTGGGCATTGGGCCTTGCCAGTTGTTTAGGCTGTTGAGCAGGGGGGATTGAAAGCGGAAGTTACGCCATTCAAAAGCAAATATGACCCACACCACGAAGAAGGAAACAAAAACGGCCGTTGTCAACAGCCACCCCCGGCGTAAAATGGCAGTCAGGTTGTTTTTCTGGAATGGCTGGGGCAACAGGGCCAAAACCAGCCAGATGGGAACAAAAACCAGGGTAGAAAGTTTGCTGGCAAACGCCAGTCCTATACCTCCTACCAGCCACAACCATCGGGTTCGGGACGGCCGTTTCCACAGCCGCCACAAGAGCCAGGTCGCCAGAAACACAAACAAGGTACCACCCAGGTCGGTGGTTGCATAACGGCCGTGTGCCAGCAGGTTGGGGTCAAAAAGCATCAAACCGAGAGCCAGCGGAGCCGAATCCTTCCCCCACATCTGTCGCGCCGCCTGATACCCCACCAATCCCAAAAACATGGTCAAAAAAACAATGGGCAGCCGTGCCAGAAACACCATACGAGTGACATCATGGTTATAAACCCACAAAAACTGCTCGGCAAAAATGTACCAATACACATCAGGTGGTTGCATTTGCCAGGAAGTGTGGTCAAGTGGCAGATGTACGTCGGGTAGAGTAAGCAACAGCAGAGCTGAAATCCCATTGACCAGTGGTGGGTGTTCCAGGCTCAGGCGAGGATCGGCCGTTTTTAGAAACGTAATGCCCCGCGCAATGTGATTTTGTTCATCCATCGTGGGGCTATCACCCGTCAGGCTGTCTAATGCCAGAAAGAAAAAGAGCAAAAATAGCAGGATAACCAGCCATTGCGGCTGCGGGTGTTTTTGTCCTATTTTCATCACAAGGGGCGGATTATATGACAGGGTGACAGCATGGCAAGGTAAAGATAGAATCAGCCTGACATGAAACAACGAATTTTTACCTTGCTCAAGGTAAGTGTCACCCTGTTGGGCCTGGCGATTGTCTTCAGCCAGGTACATTTTCGCCAGATTGGTAACGTTTTGGTACAAGTCAACCTGGGATGGTTGTTGGGAGGGTTTCTCCTGGTGTTGCTCAGTCTGGTGGTGCGGGCCTATCGCTGGTTGTTGCTGTTGCGTGGCCTGGGGGTTTCTGTCACCTTGCGCCGACTGGTGCAGTTGTACTTTGTGGGCAACTTTTTCACCATTGCTTTGCCTTCTGGGTTTGGCGGCGATGTGATTCGCACAGTGGAGATTGCGCGGGAGGTGGAAGCAGATGTGGCGGCCGGAACAGTGATTTTGGATCGGTTGACCGGGTTAATCATGTTGTTCTGGATGGCTCTGCTGGTTTTGCCGTTTCACCTGCCCTACTTCCCGGCCGCAATGGGGTGGTTTATTCTGGCTGGGGCGGTGGGGGGAGGGGTGGCCTTTTTTTTGTTGTTAAATGGTGGGTGGGTTCGGCCGTTTCTTCCTTACCTGCCTGCCTGGTTATCCCCTGTTCAGGGTGGGTTTATCGGCCGATTATGGCGGGCGGTACGGGCTTGTGGCGGGGTGGCAGTGGGGCAGGCTTCGGCCGTTTCGCTGCTGTTTAATCTGATGCTGGCTGGCTGGTGGTATACCAATGGGCTGGCTTTGGGGCTACGACTTCCTTTTTCTTACTACGTTTTGGTGATGCCCATTTTGTCCCTGCCCTTGTTGTTGCCCTCCATAGGTGGTTTAGGCCCGCCAGAGCTGATTGCCCCGGCTTTGTTTGGGGTGATGGGTGTTTCGGCAGAAACGGCCGTTTCCCTCTCCCTGCTCAACTTTATCCTGCAACGCGCTTCTGGTTTGTTAGGTGCCCCCGTTTACCTCCTCTCCCTGCTGCGCCTGCCCGATGAAAAACGGCCGTAACGATTCACCGCCAGGAACGCAAAGGGCACAAAAAAGAGAAGACCTTTGAGTTTCCGCCCCCCCTTTCCCAAACCCGCCTCACCCGTTATAATGTTCCCGTGCTCATGTGAAGTTTACAATTAAATAGGAGGGTTTTTTCTATGTTTCGCTCCAAACAAGTTGTGATACGTTGGTGGGTATGTTTAACGGCCGTTTCTCTCTTTTTATTCCATTCCCTCCCAGCCCAGGCCCAATTTAGCCTCACCACTCTGGATACACCGTTTCTGGAAAACTTCAATACCCTGGCCGCCGCCGGGACATCCAGCGTTACCCCGACTGGCTGGTACTTTGCGGAAAGTGGCTCCAATGCCGACACCACCTACGCAGCCGGTACCGGTAGCAGCAATGTGGGAAATACCTACAGTTTTGGCGACAGCAGCGACCGCGCTTTCGGTGGCTTGCAAAGTGGTAGTTTGCTCCCCCTCATCGGGGCCAGCTACACCAATAACACCAGTTTCACCCTCACCAGCCTGGACATCTCCTATGTGGGGGAACAGTGGCGTATTGGGACTATGTTGCGCGAGGATAGACTCAACTTTCAATACAGCACCGATGCCACCAGCTTGACGAGTGGCACCTGGTTAGATATTAACGCGCTCGATTTTGTGGCCCCGGTGCAAACCAGTGTGCCGGGGGCTTTAGATGGGAATAACGTGGCTAACCAAACGGCCGTTTCTGCCACCCTCATTGTGCCCCCCATTGCCAACGGAACCACCTTCTGGCTGCGTTGGGTAGATGTAGACGCAACCGGGGCGGATGACGGTTTAGCGGTAGATGACTTCGCCATTACCGCCCACGCAGGCGATACCCTACCCGTCCTCTGGACGACCAGCCCGGCGCACCAGGGGGTAAATATAACCATCAACAGCGATGTCACCGTACAATTTAACGAAGCCGTCACCACCAGCGGCAACTGGTTACAAATCGCCTGCAACCGTAGCGGCCTGCACCCGGTGACAGATGCTGTGGTTTCTGGTGGCCCAACCAGCTTCACCATCAACCCCAATGTGGATTTTGTCAATGCGGAGGCCTGTACCGCCACCATTTTTGCTGCCCAGGTGAGCGACCAGGATGGCACGGCCGATCCAATGGCGGCTGATTTTTCCTGGAGTTTTACTGTAATCAGCGGCGCGGCGGGTGTTTGTGGCGACAACAACGAAACGCCCATTTACCAGATTCAAGGTAACACCACCGCCAGCCCCATGAACGGGGCCACAGGTGTCACCATTGAAGGGGTAGTCGTGGGGGATTTTCAGGCGGCCAACCAACTGAACGGCTTTTTTGTGCAGGAGGAGAGCAGTGATAGTGACGGGGATGTGCTGACTTCGGATGGAATTTTTGTATTACATGCGGGAACGGCCGTTTCTTCCGGTGATGTGGTGCGGGTGCAAGGGAATGTGCTGGAGACCTCCAACCTCACCTCCATAAACCCGGTGACAACAGTCACGGTGTGCAGCAGTGGGGTTTCCCTTCCGCCTGCCGCCTCGGTGACTTTGCCGGTTGCCAGCAGCAGCTATTTAGAGCGTTTTGAAGGCATGGTTATCGCCTTGCCGCAGGTGTTGACGGTGACAGATCACTTTTTCCTCGGCCGGGGCGGGTTGGTTACGTTGGCTGCCAACGGCCGTTTGCCCCAACCTACCCAATTTGTGGCGCCGGGCGCAACGGCCGTTGCCATGCAAACGACCAACCTGCTCAGCACACTTATTCTGGACGACGGTAGTTTGAGCGAATACCCCAACCCCATCCCTTACCCAACAGGTGGCCTTTCCGCTTCCAACACCTTGCGGGCGGGCGACACCACCAACAATGTGCAGGGGGTTTTGACCCAGACCTGGAGCGGGTTTGTCGGCAGTTTTATCGCCTACCGGGTTCACCCCATCACCCCCCCAATCTTTACCGCCGCCAACCCACGCCCGACTCCCCCTACACTGGCAGGTAACATCAAAGTTGCCAGCTTTAACCTGCTCGAATACTTCAACGGTGACGGCATGGGGGGTGGGTTTCTGATGACGCGGGGAGCCAGTAACTTGACAGAGTTTGATCGCCAGCGTGATAAACTCATCACTGCTATTGTGGCGATGGATGCAGATATTGTGGGTTTGATGGAGTTGGAAAATGATGGGTATGGGGTGTTGAATGCGTTGCCAGACCTGGTGAATGGTCTGAATGCTGCTACTGCCCCTGGCACATATGCCCTCATCAATCCTGGTTTTTTCCCTTTGGGCTGGGATGTGATGACAGTGGGGATTATTTATCAGCCTGCGACGGTGGTGCCGGTGGGAACGGCCGTTACCGATACCACCACCGCCTTCTCCGCCCGCAACCGACCACCCCTGGCGCAAACCTTCTCCCTGGTCAGCAACAGCGAACAGTTCACCGTTGTCGTCAACCATTGGCAATCCAAAGGCTCCAGTTGTGCCACCGCCGCCCCGCCCGCCTTCCCGTTTGCCGACCCAGACACCGGTGACGGGCAGGGTAATTGCAACCTGACCCGCACTCTGGCTGCTACTCAACTGCTTTCCTGGCTGGCAACCAATCCAACTGGCACCGCCGACCCCGATGTGCTGATTGTGGGGGATTTGAACAGCTATTTGCAAGAAAACCCCCTGACCGCGCTCAAAAATGGTGGGTTTGTGGATGTTGTCGAGACAGTGGCGGGCAGCAATAGTTACTCCTTTAACCTGGGTGGGCAGTGGGGCAGCCTGGATCATGCCCTGGCAAATGCCTCTCTACTGGCTCAGGTAACGGCCGTTACCACCTGGCACATCAACGCCGACGAACCCCGCGCCCTTGATTACAACACAGAAAACACAATCCCCGGTTTGTACGATAGCTCCGCCTATCGCAGTGCCGACCACGACCCCTTGTTGCTCTCATTCACGTTGGGCGAATTGGCCGATTACAGCGATTTAACCAGCAGTTATGGGGTGGCCTGGCACGGTGGCAATGGGGCATTGCGGTTGGGTTCTGCCTGGACGGCCGATTCTTCCTTTGCGCCCGGTAATGACAATGGCAGCGGCGACGATGGGGTGTTTCGTAACGATAGTTGGGTAGCGGGTAGCCCGGCCAGCTTAACCATTACGGTGACTGGTGGCACTGGTTATTTGGCGGGCTGGTTTGATTGGAACAGCAACGGGGTGTTTGAGGTGACCGAAAAAGCGGTTGGGCAAGCTGTGGTGGCTGGCACTCAGACCATCAATTTCACGGTCGGAGCCGCTTTTAATCCGGTGGTCAACAATACGGTCAACGGCCGTTTCCGCCTCTATGCTGCCGAACCTCTCAGCCCCCGCGCCCCAGACGGCAGCGAAATCCCAACCGGCCCGGCCGCAACGGGTGAGGTGGAAGATTATACCTGGGTATTCTCACCAACGGCCGTTTCGCTACACGCCCCCACCATCTATCCAGGCAACACCTGGGTATTTTGGCTGCTCCTGGTGGCCCTGGCTGCCCTGCTCACCTGGGGTAAATACAAACATTATCGGGGTATATGGCCATAAACGGCCGTTTTAATCGCGTATTTATCGCGCAGAGGCGCAGAGACGCAGAGGTTCTTCTCCCCTCTCCGCGCCTCCGCGTCACTGCGCGAGACCTCTCTTCTTTTTTATCGCAAAACCACCTCAATTTCAGACACCACCCCATCTGGGGTACGGCTGACCGGAAAAGGCATCTGTTTCAAAATGTGCCACATGGCATCATTCCGGTTTTGCATGGTGCCTACCAGCTTGGTTAGCCCCATTTCATACGCTTCACACATCAACAGCCGTAACAACTGTTTACCCACCCCTACCTGTTGCCAATCATCGCGGACGGAAAGAGCAATTTCGGCCGTTTTTTCATCCAATTTTACATATCGCGCCGCCGCAATCGGAGAGTTGGGGAAATCCACCAGGTCTACAAAGGCAATCAACCCGCCCCCTTCCTCGGCGGCGGTGTGGGAGATACGTTCTGCCTCTAACCACACTCGTTCTGGGTCTGGGTCATCCAGAGGTTGCAAAAAGCGGCGATAACGGCTTTCTGACCCCATATTGGCAAAAATTTCCACTAAAAATAGGGCATCATCCGGCTCAATATGTCGCACAAAAACCGGGATGTTTGTTTTACTATAAAAAATGTACCGTTGTGTATCCATCGTGTAACTTTGTAACCTTTTAGCGACCTGTGATGTTTTGACACAACCCTGCCCAGTAAGCCAAGGTGCAAAACAGCACATGCCTGAAAGTTATCCTATCGTAACCAACTTTTTGACGCATTGCGTCATAAACAGCATAGCATAATCAACCGGGTAAAGCAAGCGAGGGAGTTTACCGTTTCAAGTTTGCCCTTCGCCCCTCGCTTTTCACCCTTCGCTCCTCGTCTCTCGTCTCTCGCTTTTGATAGGCAGAACGAGCATGTTACAATAACGGCCGATTTCCCGCACCTTATGATTTCCCCCTTATTCATCTCTTATGAGAGAAGGTAAATTTTATGGAACATCCTGTTTTCTGTATTGAAATCCAAACCAGAGAAAAAACGAACGGCCGTTTCCTACAAACCGCCCACCAAATCGGCCTTACCAACCTGACCGCCTGTTACCAAAGCCGCCTCTACTTCCTGCAAGGCCAATTAGACCAAACCCAACTCAGCCACATAGCCCAAGAACTCCTGGCCGACCCAGTCACCGAACAATACACCTTCCACCCGGTTCCCTTCGCTCCTCGCCCTTCGCTTCTCACCTCTCCCACCTCCTTCATCTCCGTCACCCTCCTGCCCGGTGTCACCGACCCACCCGCCGAAAATATCGTCCGTGCCGCCCAGTTGCTAGGCACCCAGCAACTGGGTACCCAGCCGCTGGGTACCCATCAGATGGGTATCACCGGATTACAACGGGCTGCCACAGGCCAGACCTTTTACCTGGAAGGAGAACTTTCGGCGAACGATTTGCGACGGTTGGCTGAAGAGGTATTGGCAAACCCGGTTATCCAGCGATACAGCATCAACACCCCCATCACCCCGCCCTTTTTTGCCCACCAGGCCACCGATGGCACGGTTGAGATCATTCCAATACGCGAAGCTGGCGCGGAATCGTTACAAACCCTCAGCACCACCCGCCGCCTGGCCCTAAACCTGGCAGAAATGCAGGCCATCCAAAACTACTATCGCCAGGAAGGGCGCGACCCCAGCGATGCAGAACTGGAGATGATTGCCCAGACCTGGAGCGAACATTGTGTCCACAAAACCTTCAAGGCCACCATCGAATACACCGGCCCCGATGGGCAACAAGAGACAATTCACGGCTTACTTAAAAGTTACATTCGCGCCGCCACCGAAAAATTGAACAAACCCTGGGTGCGTTCTGCTTTTGTGGACAATGCCGGTATTGTGGCATTTGATGACCAGTTTGACCTGGCGTTTAAGGTGGAAACCCACAACCACCCCTCGGCTCTGGAGCCATTTGGCGGAGCTAACACGGGCGTGGGCGGGGTGGTGCGAGATATTTTGGGGGTGAGCGCACGGCCGATTGCCAACACGGATGTGCTTTGTTTTGGCCCGCCCGACCTGGAGGAAGTGCCGCAAGGGGTGTTGCACCCACGCCGTATTGCCAGCGGGGTGATTCATGGTATTGAAGATTATGGCAACAAAATGGGTATCCCAACGGTGAATGGAGCCATTTTGTACCACCCTGGTTATACGGCCAATCCGCTGGTGTATTGTGGTTGCCTGGGCATTTTGCCGCGAGATTCCCACCCCAACCGGGCGCAGGCTGGGGATTTGATTGTGGCAATTGGCGGGCGAACCGGGCGGGATGGTTTGCGCGGGGCTACGTTTTCCAGCATGGAAATGGATACAGCTACCAGTGAAATTGCCGGAACGGCCGTTCAAATTGGCAACCCCATCATGGAAAAACAGGTGCAGGAGGTGGTGTTACAAGCCCGCGAGGCAAAATTGTATACCGCCATCACCGACTGCGGCGCGGGTGGTTTTTCATCGGCCGTTGGCGAAATGGCAAACCGCCTGGGGGCACAGGTGCAACTGCAAAATATCCCCCTGAAATACCCCGGCCTGCGCCCCTGGGAAATTTGGCTCAGCGAGGCCCAGGAGCGTATGGTGCTGGCTGTGCCGCCGGACAACCTGCCCCATTTGCAGCAAATTTGTGCCGGGCAGGATGTAGAAATAACGGTGTTGGGGCATTTCACTGGGGACGGCCGTTTGCACCTTTTTTACGGCGATCAATTAGTGGGTCACCTGGACATGACCTTTTTGCACGAAGGCATC
>CAZPEJ010000093.1:0-11770 GCA_964585465.1 uncultured Ardenticatenaceae bacterium | reverse complement strand
AACCAATGAAACGTGTGCGTAAAACGTGACCAGAGAGACTTCACGTTTTACGTTTTACGTTTCACAGCAAACCTCATAAAACCCAAAAGACTCACACGGCTTATGCGTTTCCGAGCAGCCCTTGTTGGGCCGCCAGGCCGCCCGCCTGGCGGCGGTTGATGGCGTGGAGTTTGTTTAACACACTGTAGACATAGCTTTTGGTATAGTGAACTGGGTGTAAGCCCCTATAAAACCAAAAAACTCTCGATTTAGTCGGGAGTTTTTTGGTTTTATACCCAGAACGGGGCGATAGCCCCACCAGGTTTGAGCGCGTTCACTCATGAAGGTAATTCACTTTCCAGCCCTAATAGTTTTCGCCAGTTGATGGAAAATACGGGTTTGTGTTGGTCGTGTAGCACCGCAAAACCCGCTTTTTTGTCAGCAATGGCCTGTTCATAAACAGTTACCAGACGTTCACACGAGCTTCTCAAATCGAACTGACGCACCCTGATTTGGCAGTTTTGTTGGAATTGATGGTACAACGCTTCATGGTCTAACAGGTGTTCGATGGCCTGAGCCAACGCGGTGCTGTCGTTGGCTGTTAATAATCCTTCACGGCCGTTTTCTACCACATCTCGTGTCCCACTGGCATCCACCGCCACCACTGGCAGCCCGGCCGCCAACGCCTCCAGCGTCACTAACCCTTGAGTCTCCGTTACCGAAGCAAAACAAAACAAATCGGCCGATTTTAGATAACTGGGAACCATCTCGAAAGGGAGTAACCCGGTAAACTCTACCCGGTCTGCCATGCCCAACGTTTCGGTCATTTCCTGCAACGATTCACGAGACGGCCCATCCCCCAAAATCACCAGACGCACATCAAGACGGTGAGCCATCACCTGGTGAACAGCCCGCAACAGAGTAGGCCAATTTTTTTCCTCTGCCAGACGGCCAATTGAAATTAACACTTTTTGCTGCCCCCAATTTCTTTGGGTGCGAATGGTGTGGGGATCGGCCGTTTCATAAGGTGTGGTATCAATGCCTGTCGGCAACACTGTCACCCGATCCACAATGCCATAGGTATCTGCCAACATACGCCGGATACTCTCGCTGGGAACAATGATATGTTGGCATTGCCCCATGTAATCCGCCAGCCACCGTTCAATGACATCTTTCACCAACTCTTGCGGCAAGGCAATGTAATGGCTGTACTCCTGATAAAACGTGTGATGGGTAAAAACCAGGGGAATGTCAAAATCGGCCGCTTTGTTGGCCGCTACCTGTCCCAACAAGGCGGGGTGATGGGCATGGATGACATCCAGCTTCAGCGATGGGAGTAATTTATCCACAAAGGTAGAAACAGGAATCGTCAACGGGTAATTTTGCATCGGCAATTCCAGGGCCGGATAACGAAAAATAAAAGGGGTTTCGTCCTCATAGTTGCTGGCGTGTTGGGCAAATACAAAAACATTGTGTCCTAACTCGGCCAGCCCCCGGCGGAAGTGACTCACCGAACGCACCACCCCGCTAATAACCGGAAAATAGGTATTGGTAAAGTGGGCGATATGCAACCGTTTCATGCGCCTCAACCTCCTGCCTGGTGCCGTTGTAAAACGTGCCAGGCGTGAACCAACATGCCAGCGTTCCAGGTGAGGGGGGCCTCCGACCGATACCAGCGGGTAGATAGATGACGGCCGTTTAACCCATACACCTCATGCACCACCCCATCCTGTACAATCACCCGCCCCAGGCGAAACAACAACATCTCTGCCTCGGCTACCCGCTCCATGCGCGCCAAAGCTATCACATGCCACGCCCCCAGCCACATCCAGGCTGCATGCGTGTGGTAATGGCTGATGCCCGCCAGCCAGTTTTCCAGCGCAATGTATTGGCGCGGATATGCCAGATGTGTCACCTGGGTGGGCACCGGGTCAGCCATGTTAAACCGGGCCATGTTGTCCAGAATGTGGTGCGACTGGCTGGCATTGGCTAGTCCCCAGGCAATTGCCAACAGATTGCCGTCACTGTTAAGCATTTTGAACTGGTGGCTGGTGATAAAATACCCCAGATTGTCGTCCCAAAAGTGGCCGTTAATGGCCTGTTTCACCCGTTCAGCCTTTAACTGGTAACTTTGCTGTTCGGCAAATGCACCCAATTTCCCAGCCACCTCTGCCAGTTCGTGTAGGGCTTTCCAATAAATGACGTTGGTATACAAAATATGCCCCGGCCGGGCAATGCTATCGGCCCAATCTGTAAAAATGTCTTGATGCAACAAATCTTCATCATGGGTGGCATGGGTTTCCATCCAGAGAAGGCCATTTTTTAAGGCTTGCCACTGTGCCCGACCAAACAGTTCGTCGCCGGTACGTTTGATGTAATACAAAGCGGCAATCAACAGCAGCCCATTACCGTCCAACGAGGTGGTATTGTGTCCGGTGAGGTATTTGGGGTGCAGGGGGGCATGGGTGGGTTGATGACGGCCGAAAAGGGAGTGCAGGTAACGGTCAAGCTGGCCAGTGGAGTGGATTTTAACCGGAAACTGCCCATCTGGTTTTTGGTAATGCAAAAACAGTTCCAAACACTCCTTCACAACCTCTGTTTCTCCCAACTCCAACAGCCCATGAACGGCAAAACTGAAATCCCTGGCCCAAGGTTCCCGAAAGTTGCGTAACCCGGCACACAACACCCACTTCTCCTCCCCTGTGGCTACCAGCCGCCTCTCTATGCCACTACGCAGGTTATCGGTGGCAATTTGTAATGCCCCGGTTTCAATTTCAGCCCGCACGGTGGGTGGGACAATCGGCAGGGGAGGCGTGTGTTGGGGTTGGCGCAACAGCCGTTGCCAATATCGGCCGATGCCCCAAACCAGCCAACCCGCCACTGCCACCAGGGCAACCGCAGCCAGTTGCCATAGATAACGGGAGAAGGGTGTTTTTGCCGCTACTGGCGGACTTTTCTGATTTTCCATGAGTAGTGTGGCAACTTTTTCGCCGTGTGGAAGATTCGCAGGGCAAACTCGACAGCATCTCCCACCCGCAAACCACGCGGGTCGCCATCGGTGGAGGCGTTGGTAATCCGTGCCCCTTCGGGGGTATCGGCCGTTATCATGCCCAAAGGCGGCACTGGGGTGGGAATGGCCCACTCGGCCACAAACGAGGCCACTTTGCCCCGCCCACTCAGGCGGATGTTACGAAACCCGCTTTGTGCCCCACAATCATAACAGTTCGGACGGTGCGGCCACCACACCGCCCCACATTGGCTACAGGTTTGGGCATGAAAACGCAGCAGTTCTTCCCGTTCGCGGTACAACAGGGGCAGCGATGTCCAGGGGTCAACCTCTGGTGGAAAAAGGGGTTTGTCCTGGAAGTTTTGCCGGAAATGCAAGGCCAGGTTGTAGGGCAACTCTCCTTTGTGAGATAACCAGGCGGAAATCGGCCGTTTTTCTGGCCTGTTTTGTATGGCATCTGTGACCCGAAACAGGTACGCATCGGCCCCATCCCCATAACCCAGCAAAACCAGCAAGTCGCCGGGGCTGGCTTTTTCCAACAACATGGCAAACTGGGCCGGGGCAAAGGCGGCCCCCAGGTTGCCAGCGTGCATCAACAAGTGGGGAGCCGGGCCGTCCATGCCCATTTGCATAAAAGCCATGCCCAGCGGGGATTTTTGCGCCATTGCCATGTAAGAACGGCCGTCTGGGGCATACACCGCCACCCCCTTCACCTCGGCCGGATTTACCCCACTGCTTTTGAGCAACCCCTTAACCGCCTTACCCACCAGGTCAAAATACCCTACCTGGTTGGTAAAAGCCTCATCATCTGTTTGTAAGTAGCGGTCATCACTGCGCCGCCAGGTGTCCAGCGTGGGGTCGCTCAGGTGAAATTCGTTTACCAACTCAGCCACCACCCCATCCCCGGAGCCAACCAGCAGGGCAGCGGCTCCATCCCCTGAGATAGCCTCTAATAAAGTACCTGGTTCGGGACGGCGCATATCGGCCGTTGTGACCAATACCTGCCGTGCCGACCCGGCCCGCACGCTGTCGAACGCCAGGCTGAGGGCGGTACTGCCTGCCCGCAAACTGCCGGTCACATCACAAGTCCGGCTGGCTGGCACATCACACGCCATCGCAATAACGGCCGAACTGCTTTTTTCGCCAAAAGGTGGGGTTGTGGAGGCAAAATAGAGCGCGTCTACCTGAGCCGGGTCGCGCCCCGTCAGGGCGTGTAAAGCCGCTTCCGTTGCCATCGTCAAACTGTCTTCGTCATAACCCGCCACCGCTCGCTCTCCCAAGAGCAGGGGTTTAGCCTGTTCCAGCTTCCACGCCTCGCCAATTGCAGCGCGGGAGACACGGTAGTGGGGAATATAGGTGCCAACATCGAGAATGCCAATCATGGGTGAGAACTCCTGTTGAACAGTATTAGCTGTTAACTGTCAGGTTGGGGTTAAAAACATGCACATTGTGATCTTGGAGATTAGGGATTAGAGATTGGCTCTAACCTCCAATCTCTAATCCCCTTCAGCAGAATGTCAATTGATGACCTTACGCAGTATATCATTTTACCTGGAATGAGTTGACAATTAAAATAGGGGGCAACTACTTTCTCGTAACCGTTCAATTCTCTACCTGAACGTTTACCCTTTCTCAACAAGGAGTTGTAATGAAAACTAAGATCGTTTTTGGGTTATCTGTTATTTTATTGATGGGTGTAGTAGTCGGTTGTTCGGAACCGCCGGTGCAGGTGGCGCATGGAGATGTATGCAGCCTGGAGAATGATGACAAGGTAGTCAGTGTGGATGGATATTTCCAACTGGGTATTACCATGTACTGTTCTGATGTAAGTGGAAATTATCGTTGCGGATTGGATTTTGTGTCGGCACCGGGGGCTGATGATGGGTTTTCGGTAGATGTGATAGAAGGGGATGGTAAGAATGAGTTATCCCCCTTGCCCGATAGTTACACCGATAGTGATATGAAGATTCAAACAGATAGTCGTGAAACAATTACTCAAGCTGATAAGGTGCGGATCACGGGTGACTTGTCTGTTTCCCAAGACCCGGTGAGCAATGATATGGTGTGTTACATGTATGTGGATACGGTGGAGAAAGTGGAGTAGTGCGAAACGTGAAACGTGAAATTTGATGCTGTGGGGGGGGGTGTTAGAATATCTGTTCCGACATACGATGTGTTGAGAGGTCAACACATCGTCTATTCCCAATAAACTGTATTTTGACGACAAAAGTAGTACGCGGTTTGTTATGAGCAATTTTGATGCGACATTGTTTGTAGACCAGGATAAAAAACTGCGCGGTTTCCAAAAACTGCTCCAGCCCGATACTCGCCAGGCGATTATGCTCATTGAGGCCCCCAAAGATATGGGCAAAACCTGGCTGGTGGGGCGGATGCAGTATGAATCGGCCCGCCACTTTCCGGTGGTGTATCTGGATTTTCGCCACCCCCGCGAGATTCATGAGATGCAGGATTATGTGGGGTTGTTGCGCTTGATTCGGAATAAACTGAATGCGCCTGCGTATTTCGGTGCTTTTAACGCCACACTCAACAGTTTTACAGATACCCAGACGAGCAGCAGTAGCGGCCTGGCCCAGTTGCGCCGCCGGATTGAGGAGAGTTTTAACCTGGATGAGATAAAAAACCTCTGTTTTGATCTGGGCATCAACTACGAAAATTTGCCTGGGGAGATGACGTTGACAGGGCGATCCCGTGAATTGGTAAATTATTGCCAGCGTAACGGCCGTTTAGCTGACCTCATTACCCTTTGTGCCGAACAACGCCCCCCATTGGATTGGTGGGCCGGGCTAGAAAGTTATCGCACAGCAACGGCCGTTTCTGCCACCCCCGCTGACCCCACCGCCCCCATTGCCGATCACAACGCCCCCTTGCGCCTGGACACCGACACCGAACGCCGTCGTGCCTATCGCCTGATCAACGATGCCTTTTTTGATGCCCTGGCAAAACTCATGGCAGACCGGCAGCAGATTGTATTCCTCTTCGATTCCGTTGAAGATGCCCCTGCTGAAGCTGTGCGTTGGTTATTAGAGGAGTTTCTCATCGCCATGCGCGATGGCAAACTGCCTGATCTAGTCGTCATCATCACTGGGCGCAAAACCCCAGATGTGACCGACCTAAACATCAAACATCTGGTTGTCTCCACCGGCATGGAACCCTTTACCGAAGATTTTGTGCGTGAGTATTTTGAACAGCGGCGGCAAATTACCGGCCTCGACTGGCGCACCATCATTTTGACCAGCGGCGGAGTCCCCGGCACCCTGGCGATGATGGCCGACCATGCCAAAGCCACCCGCCAGGAAGATGATGATTTTTTCAATTAGCGGAGAGATAAATCGAGAGGTCAGAGATAAAAGATAATGGGTCTTTCGGATTTTGTGGGTTTTGCCGTAAAACGTAAAACGTGACCAAAGAAATTTCACGTTTCACGTTTTACGTTTCATTCTCTTATCTCCGAACGTAACCAGGAATTCCAAATGACTGAAACCACTTCCACACTCTTTTTGGAGCAAATCCTGCGAGATGTCCATCCCATGATGGCGGAAGGGTTATACCTGGCTGCTGTTCCCGTCTGGTACAACACCCCGCTCATGGCTGCTATGCGCCAGCGCGACGACAGCAAAGATGCCGGGTTGGTTGAACGCCTCACCCGCTACTCCTTCATTGTTCCGATCCAGACAGAAGGAGAAACGATTTACAGTGTGCGCCCCGACGAACGGATGATTTTGCAGCGCAGTTGGATTACCCAAAACCCCCAGGCGTATCGTGCTGCCCACCAACACGCTCTGGCCTACTGGGAAGCCAACCCAGACCCCAACCCCTTCGCCCAAACACAAAACCGCCTCTACCACATGTTATTTGTCAACCCGGCGGCAGCGGCCGATTTTTTGGTGGAGCGTTTTCGGGTTTATCACAACGACCGGCAACTGGGGGCCATTGAACGCCTGTTGGAAACTGTCAACGAGGCCCGTTTTTACCTGGAATTGTTAAACGATCAAACCATTGAACCCCTGGACGACCTGCTGCTGCACCTGCAAGCCCGTCTGGCACAACTGCGTGGGCAGTGGGGGGAAAGCCTGAAACTGCTCAACACATTACAAAGCAAAACGACCCTTTCGTCGCGGTTGCAACCTTATGTGCCGCGTGCGGTGGGGTTTGCGCTGGCACAAACCGGGCAATATGTGGAAGCGATGGCGCAATACCGGCTGGCAATCGGCCGTTTTGATGAACAGATCGCCACTGCTGCCGACCCGGCCGCCCTGCAAGCCGAAAAAGCCAACACAATTATTGCCCTGGGGGACGCTTACGCCGATTTAGCCGTCACGGCTCGCGGCTACCAGGAAAAAACCCAAACCAGTGGGCATGGGTGGAACCTGCTCCGTGACCTCTTTTACTTTTTCCTCTCCCTGCCCATCATGGTTTACCTCGGTTTTCATCTGGGACCGCGGGTGTTACATCCCAGTTTTTGGCCGGTTTTACGTTATCTGGATTGGATGGTAGCCCGCCTCTTTGCCCTGGCGGCACAACAATACCACCGCGCCGATGACATTTTAGAAAAATATGGCAACCCGGCCGAAGGGGTAACGGCCGATGAAAAGCTGGCAAACCTTTACCTGGCCCTGGGAGATGCCCAACAAGCCCAAACCATCTTCCAACGCCTGTTGGATCAGTCGGGTGCCCCATTAGGCGAATATCGGCGAACGGCCGTTTCCATTGGCCTGGCCCAAACCGACCTGCGCCTCAACCAACCCCAGGCCGCCCAACAAAAGTTAGAAGCCGCCCTGCCCACCCTGACCCTTTACGAAGACAACGCCCTGCTGGCCGATACCCACGCTTACCTGGGCGAAACCCTGGTGGCTCAGGGGCAAACGGCCCAGGCCATCCCCCATTACCACAAATCTTTGCACCTGTACCAACCGTTACAAGATATGGTCAGTGTCACCGAAGTGAGTGAACGACTGGCCGAACTGGGGCAGCAAACGGAGTTACCCTTGCGCCAATATCCGGTACGTTATCGCCATATTGCCACTCGCACCTTCCAACGGGCAGCCCTGGCCCTGCTGGCTCTGCTGGCTTTCCTGATCCCCATTACCGTGATCCGGTTCGATACCAGCAGCAACGTGGCCCCGGTCATCACCTTTAACGCCACACCCCTGCTACAGGCAGACCGGCCCGACTTCCGCCCTGACCTGAGTCAAGGGGTATTGGCTTCTAATCTGGTGCCACCGCCGAATCCCGACGTGGCTGCCTGGTTGGGGTTGGTGATGTTGGCGGTGTATTTGGTGTTGTCAACGGCCGTTGGTGTGGGAGCCATCGCCAGGACTTCCCTGCAAACCATTCAAACCACCACCCAGGCCCAGGCCATCCAGCTCACCCCGCAGAGCATCCGCAGTGGGGAGATTGAGATACCTCTGGCGGAAGTCACCCACCTCATTCGTGCCGATGTGCAGGTGATGAACCTGACCAGCCTGGACAACTCCTCCCTGGCCCTGGTGGCTCCCGGCAAACGGCTGGTGATAGATGGCAATACGGCCGAATATCCCGCCCTGCAACGCCGCCTGGAAAACCACTTACAAGCAGTCACCCAACGGCAAGATTTCAGCTACAGCCTGGTACGCAGCCGCAGCGGTGGGTTGTTTGCCTTCACCCTGGGCATGTTGATTTCCATCGCCACATTAGGGGTGGCTTCTCCTGAAACCTTGATTATGGATTTCCCCGGCACCCCCTACAGCGTTGCCGACCTATACCCCTACCTCTATCTGGGGCTGTTTATCCCGGGTATGTGGTGGTTTATTATTCGGCCGTTACAGATGCGTCACTACCTGCGCCCCACCGACCCCTGGCCCTGGTGGGTGGGTGGTTTGGGGTTGCTCATTTTGCTGCTCCGGTTTTTCACTCGTTTTTACGCCTGGCTCACCGTGCCAGACATTTACCCCACCCTGGCAAGCAGCATGATGGTGGGTGGGCTGCTCTGGCATGTGTGGCGGGGCTGGTTCGACCGCCGCCCGGAAGAGGACATGACCAGGCCGTCCCGCCCGGTGTATCCAGCCTGGGTTGTGGGAATAACGGCCGTTCTCTCTCTGGTCGCCATCTTTATTTGTGCCAGCCACCTGTGGCGGGAAGTGCGGGCCTATCACTACCTGGTACTGGGCAATAGTTACCGTGACCGGGCGGTGCAACAGGCAGATACCAGCGAAAAAGAGAACCTCATCCAACAAGCCGCCGATGCTTACACCCGTTCTCTGCAAATTGCAGATGAAAAAGTAGCCGGTTTTAACAGCCGCGCTTCCACCCAAACCCCAGTTGGTATCCCTTCGTTGGAACAATCCATCTGGTTCTCCGCCCTCAACAGCCGCGCCGCCATGCGCTCCCAGTTGGGGCAATATCAGGCGGCGATTGACGATTACACCACCCTTTTGGCCTTTAGCGATGCCCCCGACCGCGTTTATGCCAGTCGTGCCATCGCTTACCTGGGTATTGGGACTGTCTCCGTGGGGCAGGGCATGATAACGGCCGATCAAAACGAATATAACACGGCCCTGGCTGACTTTGATCAAGCGATTGCCCTCAGCCCCACCAACGGCGAATATTACCTGTGGCGAGCCGTTGCCAACCACGCCCTCAACCACCCGGCCGAAGCCCTGGGTGATTATCAAATTTCTCTGACCATCCTGGGCAACTTAGCCCTGAACGATGTGCAACGCAGCCAGGCTTTCACCGGCCAGGGGTGGATTTATTACGCCCTGAACAACTACGAAAAAGCGCAGGAGCTTTTCCAACAAGCGATCACTGCCGATTCAACCTCCAGCGATGCCCGCATTGGTGTGGGGTATGCCTACTACAGCCTGGGGCAATTTGACCAGGCCATCACCGTCTGGGAAGAAGCGAATACCTTAACCCCCAATAACCCGGCCGTGCCCATCTTGTTAGGTACTGTGTATTGGCGCAAAGGTTCTGTGGGGGATAACCCCGGCGGCGAAGCGTTGGACAGGTGTACTGAGGGGCGCAGTGAAACGGAACGATTAACGGCCGAATCCTGGTATTTGCAGGCAGCAGAACAATTTAGCCGGGCTGTCACATTGCCAGGCCAGGACCCGCTGGATGTGGCATTTACCTATCGTACATTGGCACAGGTGCAATTTTTGTTGCGAAACTGCCCCAATCAGGACAAGGTAGCTGTGCTGCAAGCTACCATTGACAGCTACAGCCGGGCAATTGAACTAGACCCCACCAATGCTGTGTATTACCATTTTCGCGGTCGTCTGGCTTATGCCCTGTGGCAAAGCCTGCCAGCAGGCACCGGGCCGTCGGCGCGGGAAGGGTTGTTCCAGGCGATTACGGATCAAGAGCAGGCGTTGACGCTGGAGCCAGGCAACCAAGAATATGCTGATTGGTTAAAAGTGACCTATGAAACGGCCGTTTTTGGCACCATGTCGCGTGGTGATGACGCTTTTCAGAGTGGAGATTATGCCAGAGCATTGGCTTATTACGAACTGGTGACACAAAACCAGCCAGAAGTGTTGGAGGCTCTCTTTAAGGCCGGGCTGGCGGCTCTGGCGACCAGGGACGGGGGCAAAGCAGAAACCTACTATCAACAAGCCATCAGCCAGGCGCAGGCCATTGGAGCTAATGCGCTGTTGCAACAGGCATGGACAGCTTTAACCACCTTTGTGCGCTCCCATCAGGGGGTGGAGTGGAGCAATATCAACGACTTTTTCCGTGGCAGCAATCTGGAACTTAACCAGCCGTTGGATGCAACCACAGCTTTTGCGCTGGCGTTGGCCGCTTTGAGTGAGGCGGATTGGGCAAAATCGGCCGAGTTTTATAACCGGGGCATTGAACTGGCATCGGCCAACGAGGATAGTAAGGCGGTGAATACGGCCGCTTATGCGTTGCGCGACTATTTACTGGCCCACCCGGAGATTGACGAAACCCGCGTTTACTGGCCGTTGTGGGAAGATGGAGCGGGGCGAGAAACGGCCGTTTCCCAACTCTCCCGCCCTGACCTTTTCTGGCGTTACCGGGCCGAATTTGGTTTCCGCCTGCTGCCCGACCTGTTTTTGCAACGCCCCGGCCACGAAGCCGCCTACGAAACCATTTTTGCCAGCGTCACCAGCGACATGGAACGTGCCTACACCCTCAACCCAGAAGCGTTTCAACGATGGCGCGACTTTTTTGTCCATTCCAACATGGGTTGGTTCTATTTGCGGCGTGGCGATAGCTGGTATAACGCGGGTGAGTATCTCCTGGCCTTAGCCGACTACACCATCGCCACCCAACGCATTCAACCTTTGAGCGAAGCCGCCATCAACGACTTAACCGATGCCACTTACAAGGCCGGGCTGGCTGCCCTGGCAATGGGCGACGTAGCCCAAGCCACCGATTGGTACAACATCGGCGCAACCCTATCCGAAACCTACGGCGCAGATGAAACAATTTTGGGGAATGCCATCACTCAATTAACCGAATTAGTCGGGCAACAACCGGCCGTTTCCGAAGCCGCAGGCACAATTCTGCAAGAATTAGATACCACCCGATAACAAACGCTGTGGAACACAGAGAAAATGCGGAGTGGTGCGTTGACATTCTGCTGAAGGGGATTAGAGATTAGAGATTGGAGATTAGAGGTTGACCAATCTCTAATCTCTAATCTCAAAGAAAATGTCAGTTTATGCCCTTTGTGCGTATATTTCGGCCCCGCAAATGGAATACACCACATGTCACCCCAAAAACGGGTTATCGCGCGGCAGGGCCGGGGCCAACCAGATG
>CAZPEJ010000092.1:0-11771 GCA_964585465.1 uncultured Ardenticatenaceae bacterium | reverse complement strand
CCCCTGCCAGAGGTCGCTGGTGAAGCCGGATTAATCATTGATAAACAAAACCCACCAGAAGCAGCAACGGCCGTTCTGCAACTCCTTAATGATCCTATTCGTTATCAACAATTGAGCCACTCCTGCCAAAATCGCGCCCAAACCTTCACCGAAAAAGCCATGACCACCGCATTATTAAACATTTTGCAACAAGAATTTTTAAGTAAATCAACATGAAAGAAACAGTTGTCCCCTTCTTAGTTTGCCCGGCCTGCCACAGCCCCTTGACCGCAACAGCACAAACCCACAAAGAGCCAGAAATCTGGCTAGGGCAGCTCGCCTGTACCAAATGCCTACACACATACCCCATCAAAAACGGCCTCCCTTTGCTTTATGTCAATAACGAGAGCTGGCAATCAAAAGCAATCGAAGCAGATGGATGGGTTATCCATCACAAAAATCAAGGTATCTACGACGTAGTAGAAAATGCCGTTGACTTACAGATCCCCTATTACCCCCAAGAACCCTGGATACAGGTTGCCCGGAGCTTTAATGTCGCTTTAGAGTATCTAACCCTCACAGGCAACGAAACCATCCTAGACTTAGGCGCGGGGCGAGGTTGGGCGGCAAAAGAGTTTGCCAAACGAGGGTGTCAGGTAGTAGCACTGGATGTAGTGCCAGATGAAAACGTAGGCCTGGGGCGAGCACGCGCCCTGATGGATCATGCCGGAGTGTATTTTGACCGTCTCATTGCGGACGGAGAAAACCTACCCTTTCTGCCCGACACGTTTGACATCGTTTTTTGTGCCGCCGCCCTACACCACGCCACCAACTTATTAACTCTGTTCCAAAATATCTCTCGTGTCTTAAAACCGGGTGGGACATTATGTGCCATCAATGAGCCTTGTATCAGTATCATCGAAAATGAAAAAACTGTCTTAAAGAGGGATGCAACGGCCGAATTAGAAATGGGCATTAACGAAACAAGACCCAATTTATTAACCTATCATCAGGGTTTAACACAAGCAGGTCTATCCATCACAACCGCAACCGCAATGGACATTTACGGACACTCTCCAGAAAATATCCAAAACGAATTGCAGAACAGTGGCACCCTCCTTCCAGCCTTTCAACTTCAACATCTCGCCCAATCCCGGAAACGTCTGACACACTTCTTTGTGCGACGCATTTTTGCTTTACGACAGGGAACGCTCTTTCAAGCCCGGAAATTTGCCCGTCTACACAGCTCTCCAGGGGAAATGTTACTTCTCTGGCGGGGAGGCGAGCTTTTCCTGATAGCAAAAAAGGGGAAGTGAAGTGATAAATAAACCCTGGCGAGTAGCTATTGTTGTACAACGGTACGGCGAAGAAGTGAATGGCGGAGCAGAACTCCATGCCAGGTGGCTGGCGGAGCATTTGTTGACTATTGCTGAAGTTCATGTCGTTACAACTTGCGCCATTGAATATACCACCTGGGCAAATGAGTATGAACCAGGAGAAAACTGGCTCAATGGGGTTTGTATTCACCGTTTTCCGGTAGATTACCCACGTAATTGGTCACAAGCCCAAAAACAGAGTCGTAACGTATTGCAAAAAGGGCGTACTTTATTTGATGAATATGCCTGGCTCAAGAATCAAGGCCCATATTCTTCGGCGTTGTTTCACTATCTTAAAACTTCTTATCACAATTTTGATGTATTTATCTTCTTCACGTATCTTTACGCTCAGACCTTTTTTGGATTACCCCTTGTTTCGGACAAAGCCATTCTAGTCCCCACAGCCCACGAAGAGCCTTATCTTCACTTGCCTTTTTTCAGAACATTGTTTCACTTACCCTGCGCCATTGCTTATAACACAACGACTGAACAAAAAATGGTGCATCGGGTAATGAATAACCAGCGAGTCGTTTCCGATGTTGTTGGGGTAGGCATTAATTTTCCTGGGATAACAGATGGAACATCCATTATCGAAAAACATGGTTTATGTGGGGATTTTATCGTTTATGTGGGCCGTATTGATGAATCGAAAAATGTGCCGCAATTGTTAGAGTATTTTATTCGCTTCAAAGAACTAGAAAATCAGCCTGTCCAATTGGCTCTTATCGGTAAATCGCACATTCCTTTGCCACAACGATCCGATGTGGTGCATCTGGGGTTTGTCTCTGAACAAGAAAAGTTTGAGGCCATTGCGGCAGCTAAACTGGTTGTTGTACCGTCGTTGTATGAAAGTTTATCCATGATTACTTTAGAAAGCTGGCTGACAGGAAAACCTGTATTGGTAAACGGCCGTTGTGAGGTTCTGCGCCAATTGTGCCAACAAAGCAACGGTGGTTTGTATTACAATTCCTATGAAGAATTTCATGAAGCACTCAACTGGCTGCTCCACTCCCCCAAACAAAACAATCAACTAGGCCAGCAAGGACAAAAATTTGTCAAAGCTACCTACGCCTGGGAAACCATCCTGGCGAAATACCAGCGACTATTTGAACAAGTGACAACTCGCACTTAAACATTTCCGCGTCTTTCGGACTTTGTGGGGTTTGCCGTGAAACGCGAACTCTCTCTAGTCACGTTTTACGTTCACGTTTCATGGGTTGTCAACCCGCTGAACTCCCAAAGACCCACATTTCTTTAGTTTTCGAGAAGAAACATGATCTCCAAAAAATTAACGCCTCAACTTTTGTTCCTGTTTACCTTTATCTTGGGTTCCATCTTGGTTACCAGACAATCTGCCCACTCCCTGCCACCCACCTCCGGTGGGCAAATCCCGCCTGCCTGGACATACTCATTGCCAGCCAAAACTTGTGTTGCCGCCATCCTGGGGCAAAATTGCCAGCTCAGTTCACCCGTGTTAGCCGATTTAACCAACGACGGGGTGCAAGATATTGTGATTGGCACCAACAATGGTCACCTGGTGGCGATTAACTACACCACCCAAACCGTTATTTGGGATAGAGACATTGCGACTGCTTTTGGTTTGCCTGCTGGCAGCCAGGAGATTAGCTCCTCTCCCGCCATTGGGGATATTGATGGGGATGGAAACCTGGATGTGGTAGTCGGTGTCGGCACGATTTATAACTCTGTTTGCACTCAAGGTGGCATCATTGCCTATGATCGGTTTGGCAATGTGAAACCCGGTTGGCCGTTTCTGGCACAAGATTACGAAGTACCTCCGGCGGGCTGCCGGGACTCTATTTTCTCCACACCAGCATTAGGGGATTTGAACAAAGACGGCCGTTTAGAAATCGTCGCTGGTGGTTTCGATAAAAAACTATATGTGTTACAAGATAATGGCACCCTTCTACCAGGTTTTCCTATTGATAGTTACCTCTATCCCCGCTTAGGCTGGCAAGTCCTACAAGGCCGCCTGGCCGACACCATCTGGAGTTCCCCCGCTTTAGGCGATGTAGATGGAGATGGCTACCTGGATATTGTGATTGGCTCTGACGAGGGCAACTTTGATCACACCTATCCAGGCGACTCCGGCGGATGGGTGTGCCCCTACCAGACACCCACCCCAGGCTACTGCGGCGGCGCGCTCTATGTCGTCAACCGTTTTGGGCAACATTTACCGGGTTTTCCAATCCACCTTTTAGAACATATCCAATCTTCTCCCGCACTCTACGACGTAGAAGGGGATGGAAAATTAGAAATTTTTGTTGGAACAGGCACTTATTACCACAACGTCAGCCCAGATCACCCCACCAGCGGGTTTAGGATTCATGCCTGGAATAGCCAGGGGAATGTTTTGCCAGGGTGGGCGGGTGGTGTAACCACAGGCGGCAGTATGCCCAGCTCTCCCGTTTTGGGTAATATCGTAGGGGATGCACAACCAGAAGTTCTGGCTCTTTCAATGGATCACAACCTATATGCCTGGCACCTCAACGGCACACCCGTTACAGGTTTTCCTACCACCCCGTTGGTAGAAAATGGGACTTCTCAGGAGTATAACTACAGCCTGAACCCAGTTCTGGCAGATTATACCTCCGACGATGGTGGAAAGATGGAAATTTTTCTGTCAGAAGGCTGGGGGGTTACAATCATGGATGGGGATGGATCACAGATTACAACTTCTAACTTTCCATCTGATAACAAACCCTTTTATTATTTGTATGGTGTGATGCAGAATACACCCGCCGTCGGAGATATTGATGGGGATGGGGAGTTGGAATTGGTAGCCAACAACAGTACGTTGTACATATGGGATTTACCAACCGGGGCTTCGCTGGTTTACTGGCCTATGTTTCGGGGAAGTGAAACACGAGATGGGCATTTGCAGCTTCCACGACTAAACAACGTGACAGACGGAATCACTGTCATGGTGGCTGATGATGGCCCAAATACAGTTTATTCTGCTTTTGTGCTGCAAAACGGGAGTCATATCCCCTTTAATTGGTCGGCGGCGGCTTCCCACGCAGATGTAACTGTTGTGCCAGCGAATGGGGTGGTGGTGGAATCGGCCGTTCTCACGGTTTCTATTGCCACAAACGGCCGGGGGGTTGGCACCTATTCGCTGGGTAACATTACCGTCAATGGAACAATCAACGGCGAGCCAATCATAGACAGCCCCCACACCTTACCAGTGACTCTGATCGTGGTGGATGTGCTGCATCAGGTTCATTTGCCAATTGTTAAAAGATAGATACAGTACCAGTCATACCATGAATCAACATCCATCACTGTCCATTGTGGTTTTGAATTGGAACGGCCGTTCCCTGTTACCACACTGCCTCACCTCACTCACCAACCTCTCCTACCCCAATTACAACATCACGGTGGTAGATAACGCCTCCACAGATGATTCCGTCCCATTCATCCGCCAACAGTTCCCCAACATTCAACTCATTACCAGCCCACACAACCTGGGATTTGCCAAAGGCAACAACCTGGCTCTGCGGCAGCTTCAGAGCGAATTTGTCGCCCTGGTTAACCCCGATGTCACTTTAACCCCGAACTGGCTGGAACAAATCTTAATTCCCTTCCAGGCAAACCACCAAATTGGGGTAGCAGGCTGCAAACTATATTACCCTGGCGGTAACATAATTCAACATGGGGGCGGGCAGATAATCCCTCCCCGCGCCACCTCCAACCATTTCGGAGTTGGTGAGGTAGATCAAGGGCAGTGTGATACCTTGCGCGAGGTAACGTATGTCATTGGTGCCGCCATGTTCATTCGCCGTTCCGTTCTGGCGCAGATAGGATTGTTGGATGAAGGTTTTTTTCTCTATTACGAAGACGTAGATTTTTGCCTTCGGGCACAACAGGCAGGGTATCGGGTGGTGTATGTCCCAACGGCCGTTGGCACCCATCTGGAGTCCGCTACCACCCAAAAGAATAGCCCAGCCTACTTTCAACAATTTCACACCAGTCGTTGGCGATTCCTCTTAAAACATTATCCCCTGGAACAACTCATCCACGAAACAGCCCCAGCCGAAAAAACCTGGTTAACACTCATCTCCCCCAGTGAACAGGAAGCTACCCAAAAGGCCTACCAGACCACCAACTCTCACCTGCCTGCCATTCTGCAAGCCCGTGCAGCCCATCACCCAAACGTAGCCGAACATGAACCCATCCAACAACTCATCCTCGATTTAATACAAACCTCCCTCGCTCTGACACCCAATCACGCTTCCTTGTTCCAAGCAAGTACCTGGGGTCAACAGTGGCAACAGGCAAAACAACGCGCCATTTCACGCTATCAGCAATCCCTCCTCAGCGTTAAAACCTCAAAACAACGAACAAAAGGCAAACATTCCCTATGAATCAACCGCTATTTGATTCCTCTCAAGGTTATGTCAATGATTCACACCCACCAAACCACTCCCTATGGGCATTGTTTCAGGAGGTGTATCAATACCGATACCTGTTACGAAACCTCATCGTGCGCGATTTGAAAGCCCGCTATAAAAACTCTGCCCTGGGCATTTTGTGGAGTCTTCTAAACCCCTTGTTAATGATGACAGTGTACACCATTCTTTTCACCAAACTCATCCCAGGCAGCAACATTCGCAACTTCCCTGTTTTTGTCCTGGTGGGGCTGATCCCCTGGAATTTTTTTGGTGGTACGCTCATCAGTGGCACTGTCTCGGTGGTGGGCAATGCAGCCCTGTTAAAAAAGGTTTATTTTCCGCGTGTGTTGCTGCCCATGACGGCCGTTTTTTCTAACTTAGTTCACTTTTCACTGGCTCTCCTGGTCTTGGGGGTTTTACTCTTTGTCACAGGCGTGAATATAACCATCCATGCCCTGTGGGTACCTGTTTTGATTGCCACCCAGGTCATTTTCCTGCTGGGAATGGGAATGATGTTGAGTTCGTTGCAAGTGTTTTATCGGGACATCTTGATGATTTTGGATGTTTTGTTATTAGCCTGGTTCTTCCTCACCCCCGTTTTTTACCCCTTTGAGCAATTAGGCACATCAGCCACCATCCTGGGTGTCACCTTTAACCCGGCCGTTGTCATGCGCTGGTTCAACCCAATGGCCTCCTTAATTGATGGGTATCGCACCGTTTTATGGGGCACGTTGGGCAGCGGCGGCCCGGTGAGCATGAACCCAGCCTATCTGTTGCGAACATTGGCAACGGCCGTTCTCGTTTTCCTTGTGGGATACACCATTTTTTCCCGCGCCGAACACCTCTTTGGCGAAAAGTTGTAAAATCCTGAGCGCTCCCCAATAAGATTATGGACACACTGGGGCGATACAAAATTATCAAAGAAATTGGGCGAGGCGGTATGGCTTCCGTCTATGAAGGATTTGACCCTGCCCTGGGGCGGGGCATTGCCATTAAAGTTTTACCTGCCCAATTCACCCACGATCCCTCATTTGCCGCCCGTTTCACCCGCGAAGCCCGCATCCTGGCAGGGTTAGACCACCCCTCCATTTTGCCCATCTATGACTACGGTCAGGAAGATAACCAGCCCTACCTGGTCATGCGCCTGCTCGCAACCGACACCCTGGCCCACCGCTTACGGCAGGGGCCTCTATCCGCCAAAGAAACCCTGGACATCCTACAACCAATAGCCAGTGCCCTGGATTATGCCCATCAGCGAGGCGTTTTGCACCGCGACATTAAACCTTCCAACATTGGATTTGATGACCAGGATCGGCCGTTTCTGATGGATTTTGGTCTGGCAAAACTGAACGAAAACCCAGAACAACTCACCGGCCGGGCCGTGTTGGGCACCCCCGAATACATGTCACCCGAACAAGTCACCGGTGAAAACATTGGCAGTTCCAGCGACCTCTATAGCCTGGGCATTGTCGCCTTCGAGATGGTGACAGGCAGTGTGCCCTTCACCATGACAGGCACACCCATCTCCGCCGCCATGGCCCACGTCATGAAAACCCCGCCCTACCCCACCTCCCTGCGGCCTGAACTGCCACAAGCAGTGGACAGGGTACTACTCAAGATATTAGCCAAAACACCGCAGGAACGATACCCCACCGCCAGCGATTTTGTTGCCGCATTAATAGAGGCTTTTACCGGCATTACCCCACGCCCAATAATACCTGAATCGGTACCGAAAGGGGCTTTGCCATACGAGGATATACCCTTTTCTTCAATAGGAACCCCGGTTTTTCCAACAGAAAAACGGCCTGTATGGGATCGGGTTGTCCAATGGCTGCAAACCACCTTTGGCACAAAAAAAGCTGCCAAAGAACAACCCAAACGGGTGGAACGGCCGTATTTCCCCCCCACCATTCAGATCACCCCACCAACCCCGGCCCCCTTTTCCCCCCCTCCCTCCGTCATCCAAATGGGCAGCCCTTCCCTCATTTTGCAACCCCACGTCCAAACCTTGCTCGATCCGGTGGAGCGCAGCACCATTCGGGAACTCCTCTCTCAACAAGAGCCAGAGCGTATTGTCAATCACATCGTGGCCTTCAACGGCGGCCGTTTCCTGATTACCGGGTATGGCAGTTTTGGCGGCACCGCCCTCACCCGCGAAATTGGCGAAATGGTGCGGCGCGAGATGGGCGAATCCCCCCTGCACCAACAGCAGGTTTTGCTCATCCTGCGCCTCAACCAGCCAGTCGGGCAGAACGATTTTGAGCTAACCGTGCAACAAACAAATGGCAAAGAAGTGAGTATCGGCCGTTTATCCCCCACCGATGCCACCATGCCCCAAGGGTTACATGTCATTAACAACTTTCTCTTAAACCAGAAAGAATCCCACCCCCTGCGAAAATCATTGGAACAAATTTTGCGTGGTCAACCCGCCCCCAGCAAACTACTCCTGGTGATAGACAAAATCCACACCCCCGAAACCCTAACCCTTTTTATCAGCCACCCCTTGCTGCAACACACCCACACCACCCTCATCTGCGTCGTCGAACAGGAAAGTTATAACCGTTGGGACGCTGCCCTGAAAAAACAACTGAAGTCGCGCCACCATTTCCAGGAGTGGCGCGTGCCTTCGCTGTGGGAACCAGAACACCAGGTCATTCGCACCATGATGAACCTCATGTTTAGCAGTTTTCGCCTGGACACCCCCGAAGCCAAAGAAAAGGTGGCCGCATTTGAGAAACACATCGCCTTTGTCGGCCGGGGGCAGCTGGGCACCATTTTGTACGAGCTGCGGCAAATGCGGTATTGGCAAATAGACAAAAGCACCCACCAGGCGTTTATTGCCCTGGCAACCCTGGACGACGGCCTCATCCAACAAAACGCCTGGGTGCAGGATATGTTGGAAGCCAACTGGTCAAACATTCTCGGCACCAGCTTCGCTGGTGAGGAACGCACCGACCGCGCCAAACAGGGGGTCTATGCGTTGATGGATTGGGTAGTTGAGGCAGCTACCTTTACCCTGGAAGAAGTTCTGGCCGAGGCAGCCAACCGTCCGGTGTTTATCACCGCTTCGCAACGGTTACGGGACGATGTGGTCATCCGCCTGCTGCATGTGCTGGTGACACAAGGGTATTTGCAACAATCACAAAACGGGTATGATGTGGTGTGGGGGCGGGACAAGGTAGAACGGCCGAAAACCGGCGAAAGGCGCGGCTCCCGACAACAACTTTTTGAACAGGTAGACGATGCTTTTAACGAGGAAGAGTTAAAAAACCTCTGTTTCCGCCTAAATGTAGAGTATGACAGTTTGCCCGCTACCGGCAAAACCAACAAAGCCAGGGAACTGGTAGCCGCTTTAGAGCGAAACGGCCGTATTCCTGAACTGACCCGCCTCATTCGGGAATTGCGCCCACACCTGGATTGACCATGCAACCAACCGCCTACCCCATTCGACACACCCTGTTAACCCAGGTTTGGGACACCTTCACCACCACCGGGCACCTCGACCCACCCGCCAATTTTGCCATTGATCCGGCCGTTTTGCGCTCCTGGCAACGTTGCGCCCCCCGCTTCGACCCCCACACCAAACCCCGCCTTGTCATCCTCAAAGAGCAGGCATTAACCTCAGTATTACGCATTCAAGCAGATTTGATGATGGTTGCCGTGCCCTACATGGAAGACATTCATCAATTTATTGAAGGGTCAGATTGTGTCGTGTTATTGACCGATGGTACTGCCTGTTTGTTGGAAATGGTGGGGGATGAAACGGCCGTTTCCCGCTTGCAAGACCTGGGCATCGAACAAGGCACCTACTGGGCCGAGGGGCAGCTAGGCACCAACGCCCTGGGCATGACCCTGATAGATGCCATGCCCGTGCAGGTCGTCGGAGCTGAACATTATTTCCAGGCCTATCACCACCTGGCAACCACCGCCGCACCCGTTCATGACGTAAACGGCCGAATCATAGCCATCCTGGCTATCGTGGGCCTGGCTACCAAAACCACCTCCCACACCCTCTCACTGGTCATGGCCGCCGCCCGTGCCATCGGCAACCAGATACAGGCCAATTTTTACCTGGGAGAAGCCAACCGCCGCCTGACAGAAGTTAATACCGTCCTGGAATCCATCCACGAAGGAGTAATTGCCTGGAACGACGCGGGCAAAATCACCCATGTCAACGTCCAGGCGGGCAAAATGTTCCAGGTGTTACCCCGCGCCATTGTGGGGCACCCGCTGGAACGGCTGCTGGAACTGCCACCCGTTTTGCAAGAAGCTGTGCAACAAAACAGCGAACTACGCGACGTAGAAATCACCTTAAACATCCACTCCCAACTCCTACACACCGTCATCAGCTTGCGCCCCGTGTTTGAAGGTGCCTCCCAGCCCGTTGGGTACATTGCCATGTTGCGCCCCATCGAGCAGGTGCGCCAACTGGTACACCAACAGGTAGGCACCCAGGCCACCCTCACCCTGGAAGACATTTCCGCCCAATCCCCCGCCATGCGTCACACCTTGCGCCAGGCAGCGATTGCGGCACGCGGTACCGCCCCTGTGCTTTTGCGTGGCGAAGGTGGGGTGGGCAAAAACCACCTGGGGCGCGCCATTCACAACGGGGGCGGGCGAGCCGATAAACCCTTCATCACCATCAACTGCCGCGCCATTCCCCATGAATTGATGGCTAGTGAATTTTTGGGGTACGAAGACGGCCGTCCCAGCAAATTTGAACTGGCAAACGGTGGCACACTGCTGCTGGATCAGATTGAAAATTTATCGCTGGAAATGCAAGCCGCCCTGTTACAACTCATTGAAACAGGTCACACCATGCGCCTGCGTAGCACCCGCCTCATTCCGGTAGATGTGCGAATTATTGCCGCCACCTCCAGCGTTTTGGAGCAATATGTCTCGGATGGCAACTTTAACCGGCAGTTGTACTATCGTTTTGGGGTCTTTAGCCTCCCCATTCCTTCGTTGCGTGAACGGGTAGAGGATATTCCGCTACTGGCTGAACGGTTTCTGGCCCGCCTGACACAAAATACCGGTCGGTTGTTCACCATCTCTGCCGAAGCGTTGGAGGTTTTGCGCCGCTACCCCTGGCCGGGCAATGTGCGCGAATTGGAGAATGTGTTGGAGCGCGCCATTAACCACAACCAGGATGGCATGATTAGTTTGTTAGATTTGCCCGATGTGGTGCGAAGTGGGCGAATTTTAACCGCCGAAACTGTCCAACCCCAACCCATCATCACAGCCTCCGAAGCAGAACGAGAAGCCATCATTCGGGCAGGCTGGGCTTGCCAGGGACACGTCACCGAGATGGCGCAACAATTGGGAATCGGCCGTACCACCCTCTGGCGCAAAATGCGCTCCTTTCACATTATGCCTTCACAATTCAAACGATAGGAAAACGTATTGCGTAATCCGTCTACCTTCTTTGGGAACTCAGGGGGTTGATAACCAATGAAATGTGAAACGTAAAACGTGACCAGAGAGATTTCACACTTCACACTTTACGTTTCACGGCGAACGCCACAAAATCCAAAAGACCCTCCGTCTACGCCATACGCAACACACCCCAAGCAACACGTTCCAAAATGGAACACCATTTCAATTCCCACGTTTCAGAATGGAACAATTCTCCCCCGCTCCTTGTTTCCCGTAAGGAAATCCGTAAGATATGACATCGTGGCACTGTGCAAAGTGTCTAAACCAAACATGCCTCGCATTGTAGAAACTGCCTGAAAATTGGGAAGAGTTTTCAGGTCTAACCTCATAACTGGTTGTTAAAAAACAAAATCCCATAGGCATTGATGATTGGTACCTTTCCATATCAGGACAGGTAACGATTTACCTTGCGATGTCTCGCCTTCTAGCAGTTTGTCGGAAAAGGGCAGAATAACACACGGGTCACGCGGATGAAACAGATGCACGCGGATAAGACCAGAAAAATCCGCGAAAACCCGTCAAACCTGCGTCATCCGTGTTCCATTGCAACTTTTCGACAGGCTGTTAG
>CAZPEJ010000091.1:0-11779 GCA_964585465.1 uncultured Ardenticatenaceae bacterium | reverse complement strand
CCCCACGCACCCTAAACCACCTGTTTACCATCTTCTAACCGATAAATCTGATCAGCCGATTCTTCCACTTTGGGATCGTGGCTGGCTACCACCACCGTGACACCTGTTTTTGTCACAATCTCTTTTAACAAATTGATAATCTGGTAGCCGGTAGCCGTGTCTAGTTGGCCGGTGGGTTCGTCCGCCAGAATCAAGGTTGGGTGGTTTGCCAGGGCGCGGGCCAGGGCAATCCGTTGTTGCTCCCCGCCCGACAGTTCATAAATACGGTGGTTGGCCCGTTTGCCCAACCCCACCAGGTCTAATACCTCGGTCACCCGCTGGTCACGCTGTTTGGCCGGGGTGTTGAGCAGACGCAACGGGGCTTCTACATTTTCCCGCGCCGAGAGAAAGGGCAGCAGGCCAAAGGTTTGGAAGACAAACCCAATTTCTTTCCGCCGCAACTCGATTTTTTGTTGATTCGACATCTGGTGCAAGGGGTGGTCGTTAATCAGCACCTCGCCAGATGTAGGGTCATCCAATCCGGCGATCAGGTTGAGCAGGGTGGTTTTGCCAGAGCCAGATGGCCCTTTAACCATCGCTAGAACACCTGCCGGAATATCCAGGCTAACATGCTGAACGGCGTGTACTTCTTCGGCTCCCACTTTGTAGGTACGTACCAGGTTCTTAACTGCAACCGCTTTCGGCCGTTTTTCCATTGGCGGTGTTTTCTCTTCCACCATCAGGCTAACGGCCGTTCGTTTTGGCCTCCAAAAACCCTCTTCCTCTCTCCCTCCTCGCTCCTCGCTCCTCGCCCCTCGCTCCTCACTCCTCTCCCCTCTCCCCTCTCCCCTCGGCCACACCGACACATGATCCGGCTCCAACTTCACCTTGACCCGTTCATATAAATTCAAGTTTTCAATAAATGGTTGTGGCAATTGCAGCCGCCCCGCCCGATCCAACACCACCCACTCTTCCTCACTCACCGAACCATCATGCAGGTTTCGTTCGCGGCGAATTTCGGTGCTGGTACGGCCGTCTCGAATTGCCACCACCCGATCCACCTTGTTAGCAACCCGCTGGTCATGCGTCACCACCACAATTGTCGTGCCATAGTTCATTTTGATACGGCGCAGTGCTTCAAAAATCATGGCCGACGCTTCAGAATCCACCTGCCCGGTCGGTTCATCCGCCAACAACAAGGGCGGGTTATTTGCCAGAGCAATTGCCAAAGCCACCCGCTGCTGCTGCCCGCCCGAAAGCCGGTCGGGGCGGAAATCTGCCCGATCCGATAACCCCACCATCTCCAACAACTCCAACGCCCGTTGCCGTTTTTGGCTGGTCTTATTTAACATCATGGGCAGTTCCACATTTTCCCGCGCTGAAAGATAGGGTAACAGGTTGCGGGCGGGCTGTTGCCACACAAACCCCACCACTTCCCGTTTGTAGGTGACACGCTCCTTCTGGCGCATCTTCAACAAATCGCGCCCCGCCACACTGATTTGCCCGGCACTGGGTTCGTCTAATCCGCCCATCACATTGAGCAAAGTAGATTTCCCCGACCCGGAGGCCCCCACCAGGGCCATCATTTCCCCTGCTTCCACTTCCAAATCCAGCCCTTGCAGAGCTACAACTTCTAAATCAGCAATTTTGTAAATTTTTACCAGGTTGTGGCAGATGATAAAGTTATTTGTGGTCATAGTTGTGCTGCACTTACTATTTGTTTTTCAAATAAACACGGCCGGAGATACATAAAATCGTTTGGCAAGGGCACGCACATGGCGGATATTTAACTCCCTTTTTCCACTTAGCACTTCAGAAACGACTCCTTGCGAGCCAATTTCCGGTAAATCAGATTGGGTCAACCCATGTTCCTCCATAAAAAAGCGAAGCATGTCTATGCCACTTGCTTCTGGCATGGGGTAGTGTTGTTCTTCATAAGCCCGAATGACAGTTCCCAACGCATCCAGAAGGCTATACAAAGGGTGATGTTCATCGGTTCCTACTTCGTCTATTAGATTGTTGAGTCGCTCTATTGCTGCATCATAATCTGTTTCATTACGAATATAGAGGTAAGGGCTAAATACTGCCCAATGGGTTTGAAGTTCTTGAGTTAAAGTCGTCATCGTTTCCATGTGTCAGAGAACTTTCGCTGTCTAGGTGTTTTTATTCGTCGCCTATGCGTAGGACGCGGTGAATGCCTGCACGTAACAGGGTGAACAGTAGTAACGCCAGGGCTAGAACGTAGAATGTGATGAGCAAACCATACAAACCGCCCAATTGTAACCAGTTGAGCAAAATTTGTCGGATGTTATCGCCACCCAGGGCGGGGGCTAAAGGTTGGGTGAGAAATGAGCGCATCAAATAGGCCAATCCATACCCCAAACCACCCCCGGCCAGCAATCCCATGATTAAAGTTAAAGCTCCTTCGATGGAGAGTAGGGAGATAAGTTGCTCGGTTGCCAGGCCGATGGAGCGGAGGACGGAAAATTCATAGGTGCGCTGGCGGGCGGCGAAAAATTGTACTAGAAAGAAGATGGTGATGCTTAACAGGGCTAACATGACGGCGTTTAGGTTGAATGCGCCTAAGGTTTCCAGGGCGATGAGGTTATTTTGTAACTGGCGTTCGGTGCGGCGGGCATCGGCCGTTATTCCGGTTATGTTTCCATTTGCCAATTGGGCGGTAAAGTGGCTGACGACCGCCTCGTGTTGTGCCGGGTCTACGGCCAGCCACAACTCTTTGTGCCCATCCCAGGGGGCGGTGAGGGTGGAAAAGTCAACGGCCGTTTCCAGAGCCGCCAGATCGGTAATAAAAAAGGGGCTTTCAACGGCCGGAAAGTTAAAAATAATGCCTCGTACTTCAAAATCTACCTTGTGCTGGCCGATAATGTAGGTGATACGGTCGCCCACTTGTTTATCCTGTGGGTAGGCATCGGCCGAAAAAACGGCCGGTATCAATTCTGGGTTGTTCACCACCAGGGCAGGCATGATGTCGCTGATGGTCAGGTTGGTGATGAAGGGGGCGTAACGGGCCACCTGGGGGAAGGCGGCCGGGTCAACAGCCAACAAATTAGCCTCACGCCCCAATTGGGCAGCCCAACGAGAACGATTGCGATAAACGGCCGTTCCCGTTTCTACCCCGGCCACATCTATCAACCCGGCATACTCGCTGGTGTCTCTGGGAATTTCCAGGCGCAAATCAGCCCCGGCCAAATAGTGAGCCATTTCCGTCTGGCGGGTGGTTAGACTGTGTTCAAAGGTGTTGGCAAACAGGGTGAGGCCAGCCGCCAGGCTAATTAACAAGATGACCTGGCTGGGGCCAACTGGATCGCGGGAGAGCCGCGCCAGTCCCATGGGGGTGACCAGGCCGGTGTTTTGTTGCCCCCACCAGTTTGCCAGCCGCAATAAATAGGGGAACAGACGTAAAAAGAGCAGCGCAACGGCAATTAGCAGCAGCGAAGGGCCTAACAACAAAAAGGGATCGGCCGTTGTGCCATCGCTGCCAATAAGGGTGGTGCCGGTTTCGGCCAATTGCCAATACAACAGCCCTCCCAGGGCCAACAGGAAAAAGTCGAGGTAAAGTTGTTGCCACCGGGCGCGTTGCGGTGGGCGGGCTGCCTGCTGTTGCCAGGCCAGCAAGTTGCCATGTGACACAACAAAGATGGAAAGAACCAGGGTCAACCAGGCAAAACCGGCCGCCAGCAGGGCCAGTTGCCACGATTCGGGTGGAATGGTTTGGGGAACGGCCGTATTTGTCACCTGCCCCCATCCGTTTAATACCCACCTTGCCAGGAACGGAGCCATCACCACCGCAGGCAGCAGCAATAACACCCCTTGCAGGGCAAAAACCTGGGTGATTTGCCTGCTGGTGAACCCCCGCCCCGCCAATGTTGCCAGCTCGCTCTGCGTTTGGTGTGCCAGGAAGGAACTAATGAGCGAGACAGTGTAGAGAACAAAAAGCAGGGATTGGATGGAAAGCAGGAACAAAAAGATACGAGCCGAAGCCAGGTCGGCGGTAAATTTTTCAATGAGTTCAATCAAGCTGCTGTCTAAAACCAGTAAATTGGTTTGTAACGTTTTTTCCAACGTCCGCAAATTGGATTGAGTTTGCCCCAGGTTATCCATATTCAACTGGCTCATGTCTGTCAGCAGCCGCCACTGGGTGGTGTAGCCGGGGAAGTAGGTGGCAACAGATTCGGAGGAGATGAGGAGTGAGGGGACAATGGTATCGGGGCGGAAGTTGCCACCGTCAATACGATTAAAAGAAACGGGCAACAAATCTCCCCACCAGATGTTGGCCTGGGGGTCTATGGGCTGCACGATGCCAACGATGTTGATGGCGAGGGAGTTGTCGGCCGTGCGAAGCTGGTCGCCCAGTTGCAAATGGGTGATGGTAAGGGTGTTTTCTACGCCGACGGTCAGGCGCAAGTTTTCCGCTGTGGCAATGCCGATGACGGCTTCGGTTTCGCCCATTTGGTTGGAACGCGGGGCCAGGTGGTTGGGCAGCCGCCCTGCCACCACGGTGACATATTGGCTGAGGTTGCTGAAGGCGTAGGGGTGGAGTTGCAGGATTTCGTCAAACGGCCGTTCCTCACCTGCCACGTAAACGGCCGAAATCCCCACAACGGGAGGGGCTTCGCGCACTTCCACCCGTTCCCGCAGCAGTGGCCCCAACAAATCGCTGATTTCGCCGTACAACCCGGCCGTTAACCCGCTGCCACGTACCAGGATATTGGTGCTGGCGGTGGGGGCATCTGCCAGGGTTTGGGCCAGGCTGCGGCTGGCAAGGGCATTGGCATAAATAGGCAGAGCGGAAAGGAAAACGGCCGTTATTAACAAAGCCATGAACAAAACCAGGTTCATGCGCCAATGGCGTTGCAAATGACGAAGGGCAAACGTAAAAAGCATCATGGGTTACGGTTGGCACGGGGCTAAAGCCGCCGTGCTAGGAACAACGCCCCGCGAGCGGGGCTTTCGCTGCTTACGGTTAGCACGGGGCTAAAGCCGCCGTGCTAAGAACAACGCCCCGCGAGCGGGGCTTTCGCTGCTTACTGTCCACTGTCCGCTGGGTACTGTCCACTGTCCACTGTCCACTGTCCACTGCTCACTGTCCACTGCCCACTGTCCACTTTCCCCCTCACTCTTCCCCCACACGTAATACCCGGTGTAGTTGGGTGCGCCAGAGAAGGGTGGTTGCAATGCCCAGAGAGAAGAGAAAAGCAACGGTCAAGGTGAGATAAATACGGCCGATTGCCAGCCAATCATTTTGGGCGATGAAAGGGGGCGTGGGTGGGCGGTCGCCGAATGTGATGGGCAATCCAGGCAGCGTCAACTGATTCAAAGCCACCCCCAACAAAGTGCCAATGGCTAACCCGGTGAGAATGAGAATCACCTGCTCCAGCACCAGTGAACCATACAATTGGGCGGGCGACATGCCAATAGAGCGCAACACAGCATAAATCGCCTCTTTTTGTCGCGCACTCATATAAAAATAGGTAGCGAACCCAATCAAACTGAGTAACGTGGTCAACACATAACCGAAATAAGTGACACTCCGCAACCCCAAAGCCATTGGATCCGCTTTGATGGTGCGGCGCACCGCTTCCACCTCCCACACCTGGCTGAGACCGGAAATGGTTGCCAGAGCTGTTTCGCCCACCGAGGTGGGTGCGATATGGTCTGTTACCTGGATTAAGGCTTCATTGCCGTTGATGGGGCGGTTGGAAGCCCGGTTCAGGTAGTCGAGTATCAGGGTGTAATGGGTGACGACAAAACCAGCGTTCAAATCTTCATACAGGGTGGGAAAGTAGTTGACGGCCCCAACTACGCGCAATTGTAACGGTTGGGAGTTGATGCTGGCATTGAGGATGTCACCAACGGCCGTTTCGGTTCCAACTAAAAACGCCTGACTCACCAACACCGGCAAAGGGTCGGTGCGCGGTGGAGCCACCAGTTTCAGGGCTACCGCTTCTAACTCTCCCAGCCCTAGCTCCATTTTTTGGCTGGCCTGCCCCGAATGCGCCAGTTGTGTGGTACGAATAGTCAACGCAGCATCACTTAATTGCCACACTGGTTCCAGCGTTTCAAACCCATAAGCTAGTTGGGGTTCGGCCGTTTCGGCCCCCACCACCGTTAGATCATCCAATGCCAGCTCATAAAAGTTACTGGTTGGGGTGGGAAAGGGGCCTTCGGTACGTGCCCGGTTGCGAATCCACACCGATTCCAGAGCCAGCGGGTAGGCAGCAGCAGGAAAACGGGGCAACTCCGCTTCAAAATACCGCCAGCCGTCTGCCGGGTAGCCGCCCGATTCGGCCGTTTCAAAGTCCACCGACAACGCTTCCCCCTGGGCTGTAAACAGTTTAGCCTCCAACCCCAGGCGGTCTAAGTTGCTATCCCCCTGCAAAAATTGAAAAAAAGCATCCTCCTCATCATCGGGAGTACTCCACACCCACACCCCCAGGCGCACAGGTTCCCCCGGCAAGGGGAGCGTGGGTTGGGTTTGTAACTCCTCCACCGCCAACAGGTCAATCAATTGGGGCACGGGTTGGGCGGCAAAATCGGCGCGGTAATGGGTTTGGCTGGCAAAAGTAGCCGGGTCTATGGCTAAAACGTCAAACCGCAAATACTCCCGCCCCAGACTGACAGAGCCAGTTCCACGCCACAAATTGGTAACGGCCGTTATGTTTGGCAAGGTGGCAACCTGGGAGGGCAACACGGCGCGGCGGGAGACCAGCCGCACATCGCTGCCTGCGGTGTATTGCGCCCGTTCCAGTTCGCTGCTATCCAGGGTGGCATTGATGCCCGTTGTGAGAATGCCCAGCGAGATAGCCAGGGTGAGCAGCAACACCAGACGGGCGGCGTGATTGGGGTTGCGGGCTGCTTGCCACATGGCCAGGGCCGCCGACAGCCCCCGCCCTTGGGCAGCCAGAGTAGCCAGGAAACGCAAAAAAAGGGGAAACAGGCGCAACAAAATAGTGCCAGACCCCAACAGCAGGGCAATAGGGGAGAGTAACAAAAGCCAATCCACACGCGGACGAACGGCCGTTCCCCCCACCAGACTGCCATAAAAATGTAATCGCCACAGCAGAATCAGCCCCACTGCCAGCAAAAAGACATCCAGGTAATATCGCTGCCAAAACGGCCGTTCTTCGTTGCGAATGGTAGATTGCTGGTAAACCACAATGGAACGCTCGATGGCCCGACGCACCGGCAGCAGCAGCCCGACAATGCAGGCAACGGCCGCTACCCCGGCTGCTAACCAGGCCGTTTGTGGCAAACTCAACCCCCACCCGGCCTCTCCCACGTCTGCCAGTGGCCCCATAATAGTTAAACCGCGTACCAGTGTGACGGCCAGCAGTGGCCCGCTGACGAACGCCAACCCGGCAATGAGCAGGGCTTCGGCCGTTTGAATGCGAAAAATTTGCCCACCAGAGGCCCCCCGGCTTTGCAACACGGCAAACTCGCGTTCCACCTGGCGCACGGCCAGGGCTGCAACCATGATCACGTAGTACAAGGTCAACAACACGACTTCGGCGGTGAGGAAGTAGAGGGGGGCACGAACGGCCGTTGCCTGGGTGGCAAAATTAGCCAGGACATCAACCAGTTTGCTTTCTGGGTTAATGGCGGGGGAAGTGCCGCGCAAATCATCGGGCAGTTGCCCCAGTTGAGCCTGAAGGGCGGTTATATCGGCGGAACGAAAACGGGCCGGGTCTAATAACACATGCCAGAAAAATTGGTGACTGGCCCCAGAAAAGTAGCGGTTTGCCACCGGGAAAAATTGGTCAGGTGGCAACAGGGCGGTAAATTGGGCTGTCCACCGTTCGTCGCTTTGCGCGCGCAGGGGGCTAAACTCGCCAAACCAGTAGGGGGATTGGGTTTCCAGGGGGCGGGCGATGCCGCTGACCAGCAGGTAAAAGGAGGGTTGGGTTTCGTCTCGCCGTGCGCTTAAGGGGAGCCTCTCCCCTACTTCCAGGTTATAGGCGGCGGCCATTTCTTCCCCAATAACGGCCGTAATGACCCCTTCACCAGCATCTTGTGTGGGCCAGCCACCCGCCACAAACGCCACTTGCTGGTTGATGTCGGTTTCCCCATACCCATAAAACCCAAAAATGATACGTTCATCTGGCACAATTTGTTCATCTACCCAGGGAGAGAGCCATTGTGCCCCAACGGTGGGAATGACTTGATCGAGTTGTCCGGCCAGCCGATTTTGCAAAATGGTTTGTACGTTTTGGTGCGCTGCCTGAAATTCGGCCGCCTCCATCCGCCCAAAGGCTTTGAGGCGCAAATTGCCCGCCAGGGGGTCGGGGGATAATAAGGCGCGGCGCAGGCCAAACTCGATAACGGTATTCACCAGCACCGGGGCGGCAGCCAGCAGGCTGGTGGAAAGAAACACGCCCAGAATGAGGGTGAGGAGAATTTGCCAATGGCGGGCAGCACGACGTAGGACAAACCGTAGGAAGGTCATGGGGGTGGGGTTTAGGGTTTAGGGTTTAAGGTTTCAAGTTTAAGGTTTTGGGTTGGGGTGTATGCTTTCCGTGTTTATCTGTTTTCTCTGTATCATCTGTGGTTAATTCCCGTTTCAGGTTTTTGCGGCTGGTTATGAGCGGTAGACGGTAAATGGGGAGTGACCAGCGGCAAACTGGCAATTGTTGACGGAGGGGATGGGGGCGAAGAAGATGAACCAGTCGTTGTGGATGAGCCGAACTTTAATATCGCCGATAAAACGGCCGTTTTGATACATTTCGACGCGGGCAGTAATGCCTGGCCGGAGGGGAATCGCTTCGTATTGCAGGGAATCGGCCGTCAACACCTCCCCACACCGCTGGCCGAAGTTGCGCCACATTCGCAGGGTGGGTTCTTTGTTCGAGCGCATAACCCCCAGCAATTCTGCCATTTGTTCACTGTTTTGGGTCAGGGCGGCGTGCATGAAGGTGCGGGTAATTTCCTCAGGTGTTGCTCCTGGGGTGGTGGAGATGAGTTCCTCTGCTGGGGTAGGAGCGGGGGTGATGGGGGGAACGGCCGTTGCAATGGCCGCAGAACTGGTCTGTGATTGGGTGAATGTGGTAGGTTGCTCCCCACCAATGGCCGACGGATTGCTGAGAAATGCCACCCATTGATTGCCAAAGAGCAATGCCCCCCCTAGCAGCAAAATGGAGGTTACAACTGCCCCCGCCATTTGAAAAAGAGCCACTGTGCGCTGCACCACCAAGGCCCGCCGCATTCGCCGATAAACCTGCTTTTGGATGCGGAGGGAGGCTTCCTGGGAAAGTTTCGGCCGATTTTGCCCCGCCGATGCCAGCAGATCCGCCTCTAACGTTTTGGCTTCTTGCACCGCCTGGGCACACACATCGCAGGTTGTCAGGTGTTCCGCCAGCGCAGTTCGTTCGGCAGCAGACAGGCCATTTTTCAGGTAGGCTATTAAATGGGTTTGTACCCAATCACAGGTGACTTTGTTCATTGCTCCGGTGTTAACTTTCCAGACTCCAGTTGCCAACTTCTCGCGCTTTTAAGGTTTCGCGTAGTTTTAAGCGGGCTGTATTCAGGCGAGAGTAGACAATGCTGGTTTTGATGCCCAAAATATGGGCTACTTCATCACATGAAAGGTGTTCATGGTAGTGTAAGATGAGGGGCAGGCGGTATTTTTCTTCTAGCTGGTTGATTTGTTCCCACAGGCTTTGTCGTTCCTGCCGGGCGGCTACTTCGTGGGCAATGTCTTTGCTGGCGGCCCGCCCCCGCAACCATTCCAGGGAAAAGGCGTGACGCACTTTTTGACGGCGGAGTTTGTCGCGGCAGATGTTGACGGTAACGGCCGTTATCCAGGTGGTAAAAGCAGCCTGCCCCTGAAATGTTTTTACCTGCTCAAATACGCGCAAAAACACATCTTGTACTGCGTCTTCTGCGTCCTGTTCGTTTTGTAAGATGGTCAAAGCCAGCCGATACACCCGCGTCTCACAGACGTGGAATAATTCGGTAAAGGCTGCCAGTTCACCCTGTTGACACCGTTGTACCAGGTTGTCTATTTCTGCCATGTTCCTCTCGTTTGACCTTGTTGAGACATTAGACGTGTGAGGTTGTTATTTTATAGGTTTTGCCACGATACGGGTATATGTTTTACAGGGACACATAGTAAACAGTAAACAGTAAACAGTAAACAGTAAACAGTAAACAGTAATCAGTAGCCAGTAATCAGTGGAGAATTACCAGAGGGAATGTATCTTCAAAAACCTGATGAGGACTTACGAAAGCCTGTAATAGGGATTTACAGAGAGGAAACAGTCAAGGTGTTTCTGGTTATCTCTTACCGGCTGCCTCGCTGCCCGGTCAGGCGCAATTCTGTGGAAGAGATGTCGTGACGGAATTTTTCGGCCGGGATGGGCTGAAATAACGAGGTAAAGGGTTCTGGGATATGCAGGTGGTGGATGTGGCGGAAACGGCCGTTTCCATCCACCCGCCCCGCCACTAAAAATTGACACCCCATTTCTCGAATTTCTGCCAGAGCCGCCAATAGCTGGTCGTTGCTGTTTTGGTAATAACGGGGTTGCAAAATACGTTCGGCCGTATCATACCCCACCACAAACGTGGTGCCGGGGTAAAGCCGCGCCTTTTCGACATAGGTGGGGGCGGTACTGGCATAGATGGGCCAACGCCCGGCAAATTGGGCCATCCGTTGTAGCACTGTCTCAGGCGGTAGTGGGGGTTTATCCACATTAACGGCCGCTAATTCAAAAACTACAGGTGTCCCCAAAAAGTGAGCGGCGGCCTGAGCCAGTTGCAAATGCCCTTCGTGCAACGGGTTAAAAGCCCCAGACAGAATGGCCGAGGGAGCAGTGGTGAGGATTCGGCCGTCATCCAGAATGCCAAAATGGGTGATGGTGCGCTGGTGTAATTGGTGAGCCATCTGGGCAAAATCTGTCACTTCTTCGCTCAGTTCGTCGCCAGGAAAAAGGGTGATAGGCAGGCGCGTTTCCAGGCCATAAGCAGCTGCCAACGCGTTGAGCATAACCTCGCTGACCAGTGATTCCTCTCCGGTGCGATCCCGTGCCTCTTTTTGCAAATGTAAGCTGTACGACACCAGCCGTTCTGCCTGCCAGGTGGCAATGTGGGCGCGGTGTTCTCCTCGTTTGGGGCGGTCGGTGATGATGGTGGCGGTGCAGGCCAGGCCAATGACCGGGTGTTGGTCATTTTCTAACCATCGGGCACGGGTGAAGGCCCGCCCGGCCAGCAATTTGGCGGCTTCTCCGACCACGTATTTGTCTGGTGTCTGGCCTAGAAATTCATCGAAAGCGGCTTTGCTATAAGGCACAACGGCTTCTAGCAGGGTGCGGCTGGCCCCGGCCACACTGAGTAAATCTGACAATGCCTGGGTACCGGCCCCGGCCGTTACCAGCATGATACGGTAGGGGGAATCATGGAGTTGTTGAACCAGTTGGCGGGTTGTTTCATTCATTGGGGGGAATTTTACCTGAAAATGTGGTAATCATTCACCAGAGATGGAGGGGTGTGAAACGTGGGGTGTGAAAGGGAAAGGGTAATCCCCAACCTGAAACGTGAAACGTGAAACTCAAACGGCCGTTTCCCAAATCGTTTTTTTGTAAAATGCCCGTATCACCTGATCGGATGAAACCAAGGGGCAAGATGCTAAACGGGCTGTTGCCACTATCGTTCGGTCGGCTGGATCGCGGTGTTCCCAGTCAAGGGATAGGTTTTCTAGCCAGATTTCCACCGTTACGGCTTGCATCTCAATGCGCTGTAGCCGTTTTACTCTATCGGCATAAGCCTGGATAGAGAGTGGGAGACTTAG
>CAZPEJ010000090.1:7548-11804 GCA_964585465.1 uncultured Ardenticatenaceae bacterium | reverse complement strand
GGCACCTGCATTCGTGCCGCCACCTAGGATCAGTATTCAGTAATCAGTACCCAGTAATCAGTAGGGAGTTACCAGAGGAAACGTAGCTTCAAAAACCTGATGAGAACTTACGAAAATAGGAATGAAGATAACATTTGTCAGTTAACCAGTTATACCCTCTGAGAATGTAGAAATGAATATAACCTCCCTGTTACCCCGACATGCCCGCTACCGCCCCCACCACCTGGCAGTTGTTTATGAAAACCATCGCCTCAGCTATGAGGTTTTTAATCGGCGGGTCAACCGGCTGGCAAACGCTCTGGGACGTTTGGGCATTCGCAAAGGGGACAAAATTGCCACGATTTTGGGGAACTGCCTGGAACTGTTAGAGATTTACTGGGCTGGGGCCAAAACAGGTGCGGTGGTAGTGCCCATCAGCCCGTTGCTTCGTGGCACTGGTTTAACAAACCTGCTCAACCAATCCGACAGCAAACTTGTTTTTACAGATGCCACGTTTGCCCCCATCTTAACCCCCTTAAAACCCGGTTTACCCGCCGTAGAACATTATTTGTTAACCGATGACGCAACTGTGACGGGGTATCACAGTTATCACGCCTTAACAGAAGCCGCCAGCGACCAGGAACCCCCCGCCATTTCCATTCAGGGAGATGACCCTTACAACATCATTTACAGCAGTGGCACGACGGGCGAACCCAAAGGAATTGTGCTGAGTCACCAGGTGCGGGCGTTGTATGGCACCTTGTATGCGTCTGCTTACCGCTTTACCCCAGAAAGTATTACCCTGCATACCGGGGCGTTGGTGTTTAATGGGGCGTTTCTCACCCTGTTGCCTACTGTCTACCTGGGGGCCACCTACATTTTGCACCCTCGTTTTGATGCAGAAATGCTGATTGAAACGGTGGCGCGGGAAAAAGTGACCCATTTGAAGCTGGTGCCATCACAAATTATTGCTTTATTACACTCGCCCAATTTTTCCCCGGCCGCGTTACAGTCGTTACAAATGATTGGTTCGGTGGGGGCACCGCTGCACCTGGAACATAAAGAGGCGTTAAACAAGGTGTTGCCCGGCCGTTTTTATGAGTTATACGGTTTGACTGAAGGGTTTATGACGATTTTGGATAAGACGGATTATCCGCGTAAACCGACCTCGGTGGGGACACCGTTGCCGTTTTATGAGATGCGAATTGTGGATGAGACAGGCCAAGATGTGCCGGTGGGTAGGGTGGGGGAGATTATCGGCCGTTCGCCACAATTGATGTCTGGTTATTACAAACGACCCGATTTGACCGCCCAGGCAATACGGGACGGCTGGTTGTATAGCGGGGACTTAGGGTATGTAGATGAGGATGGGTTTTTGTATCTGGTGGATCGGCAGAAGGATATGATTATTTCGGGTGGGGTGAATGTGTATCCGCGTGACATTGAGGAGATTATTGTGCAACACCCGGCGGTGAAGGAAACGGCCGTTTTTGCGGCTGCCAGCGACAAATGGGGCGAAACCCCAATAGCGGCCGTTATTTTGAAAGAACCAGATGCCATTTCCGCCGAAGCCCTGCGCGACTGGATTAACGAACGTGTTTCTGCCCGCTTTCAACGGGTTCACGAAGTCATTTTTATGGCGGAGTTTCCCCGCAGTGCCGCCGGAAAAACCCTAAAACGCCTCATGCGTGACCAGTACCGGGAACAGCTCCCTCCGCAGGAATAAATCTACTCTGGCGATTAAAATCGCCGCAACTGGCAACGGATGTTGCCTGCAAAGTCCACCTGCGTGGACTGGGAAAAGAATTTTACGGTCTGTTCCCAGTCGGCGCAGGCCGACTTTGCAACCGTAGGTGCAGTTTTAACTGCCGTCAGGCTTATTGGGTGGCTCTAAATTGTTTGTAAAATTTGCTGCACGAGATCATCTACACTTTGGTCTGCATTCAAGATGAGGGTGTTGTGTGGCGATGGGGGTTCCAGGGACTCGAACTGGCTCTGCCACATATCGGCTTTCATAAAATGGGCCTGGCGGGCTGCCAGCCGTTCCCGAATGAGTGTAGGTGAACCTTGTAGATAAACGATACACACTGCCTGGCTCCCCTGGCGCAACTGGTCGCGGTATGTCTTTTTTAAGGCAGAACAGGCAATAACGGCCGATTCTCCCCGTTGCCCATGATTTGTTATTAACCTTTGTAAGGCTGCCAGCCAGGGGGCGCGGTCGTCATCATCCAAAGGAATGCCCTGCGCCATTTTGGCGATATTTTGCGGCGGGTGAAAATCATCCCCATCGTAGAAAGGCACCCCTAACTGATTTGCCAGGGTTTGCCCCACCGTTGTTTTGCCACTGCCAGATACCCCCATTAACACAACGATGGGTTTCATCTTTGTATGTTAGCGTAACTCAGCGAGTGGAGATTGGCTAATCTCCACTCTTGGATTTAAGCTGAAAGATAAACGGGCTGCCCCGCGCGGGCGGATTGGTAGAGAGCCAGCACCGTGCGAACATGTTCGCGGGTTTCGCCCAGGGTGAGGTAGGGCGACTTGCCATCGAGAATGGCATCGTGCATATCTTCCACTTCGCCGCTGTATAACTCCTGGTGGGGCACGGGAATAAGTTGGGGTTCACCTTCGGCCGGGTAATAGAGCAACTGGCTCTCTGGGTCGGTGACTCCGGTGAAGGGGCGGGTGAGGTGTAAACGGCCGTTTGTGCCAATCACCTCTGCCATCGTATATAGCGGGGAACAAAACGAGGAGACAATTTGCGCCATACGCCCGCCACTATAGTGCATGATACCGCTAAACAGTTCATCTACCCCACTTTCTCCCAACCATTGATCCCCCATCACCCATTGTGGGCTTTCCCCCATCACAAACTGAGCAAAACTCAGAGGGTATATCCCTATATCCCACAGACAGCCGCCACCCCATTCTGGCACCAGGCGAATGTTTTGTCGTGTAGTAAAGGCAAAGTTAAACACCCCGCGCACCATAAGGATGTCTCCTAAACGGCCGTTTTTTACCCACTCTCCCACCAGTTTTGTCTGTGGATGATGGCGATACATAAAGGCTTCGGTGACAATACAGCCTGTTTTTTGCGCTGTCGCCACCACTTCGTCCGTTTCATCCAGGGTTAAAGTGAATGGTTTTTCGCATAGTACGTGTTTTCCGTGTTGCAATGCACGAATTGTCCACTCAGCGTGCAGATGATTGGGCAGGCCGATGTATACCGCATCAATTTCATCAGAGACTAACATAGCCTGGTAACTGCTAAAGATACGCGGGATATTCCATTGGGCGGCATAAGATTCGGCCGTTTGTGATTCGCGGCTGGCAACGGCCACCAATTCCCCGCGAGCAGAAGCCCGGATAGCTGGAATCAACCGCCGATTGATGTTGGCTGTGGACAATAAACCCCAACGTACTTTTTTCATGGATAACCTCTTGATGTAAGGATGTAATAGAGAGATTAGAGATTGGAGATTTTCCAATCTCTAATCTCTAATCTCTTGAGTAATAGATACCGATATTTGGGATATATCGGTATCTATTTTTATTCTGGTGCAGCCACATAGACATACCCATCAACAACCTTAACAGCATAGGTAGGCACTGGGGCAACGGCCGGAAATTGGGTGGCTTTGCCGGTGCGAATGTCGAAGCGGGCACCATGGCGCGGGCATTCAATTTCACACCCTTCCAAGAGGCCATCTTCCAATGGGCCATCGTCATGAGTACACAGGTCGGCAATGCAGTAAAGCTGGCCGCCAGTATTCAAAATAACGACAGTTTCCTCGGCAAATTCGTGGTGGTAGCGTGCGCCAGGAGGGATATTTTCAAGTTTGGTAATTTTGACAAAGTGAGACATGGTTATGATGAGTGGTCGCCGCGCAACACGTCGGGTTCGGGCAGGCTATAGGCCCCAGCTTTTAACACTTTCAGGGAAAGTAAGGCACACTTCACTCGCGCCATGCTGAGGGGCACACCAAGTAGTTCCAGTAATCGCTCTTTGGGAAAACTTTTGACAGCCTCCAAACCCATACCTTTAATTTCTTCGGTGAGTAAGGAAGCGGAAGCCTGGCTGATGGCACAGCCGTTGCCTTCCCAGGCGACGTGGGTTACTTGTTGGTTGTGATCCAGTTGCACTTCAATTCGTACTACATCGCCACAAAGGGGGTTATCCTCTTCATAACCAAAGGAGGGGTGGGACAAACGGCCGTAATTCAACGGGTGTTCATATAAATCTATAATTTGTTCTCGATAAATACTTTCTTCCATAC
>CAZPEJ010000090.1:0-7448 GCA_964585465.1 uncultured Ardenticatenaceae bacterium | reverse complement strand
AACGGGTGTTCATATAAATCTATAATTTGTTCTCGATAAATACTTTCTTCCATACAAACGATTTAACTTTGAAACTCCCGTAAAAAAAACTCTTCTATCGTAACGATGGGAATTTCTTGATAGATTTTTAACGCCAATAAATGCCGATCACTGGTTACAACATATTTTGCTTTAGCCTCAATAGCACACAACAGAAAAATATCATCGTCTGGATCAATATGCACAATTGGTGTGTCCCCCCTCCCCCTAGACACATCAAAAGCATAAGCTAAACCTAAAGCAAATGTAGCCAATTGTTTCGGAGTTTCTTTAAGTGCATCTAATCGCGGCTTCAGGCGTTCATAGGCTAAAACTTCCTCAAGTTCAAGTAACATAGAATAAGTAATACAAAGTTCAACTTTTCCTTGTTCTGCCAGGTTTAGAAGTTTCCAGGCATTCCCTCGCCAGAGCAAACCTGAAACCCAAATGTTTGTGTCAATGACAATTCGCACGGATTAATTAATCTCCTGCGTCTGATGCTGTTTGCGGACTTCATGGACAATATCATTGATTTCCTCTAAGGAAAGGGGTTCGCCATCAGGAGCAGACTCTATCGCTTTTAGAGGCGAAGGAGTCAACCGTTTTAAGTAAAGCGTATCTCCATCTAACCAGACAATAAAACGATCAGCCTGCTGAAACTGTTTAGCAATTTCATCAGGTAATTGCAAAGTCTTGTTTGTTGTCAGTGTAGCTACCTCAAACACTCTTACCTCTCATTCACCATCATAATCGAAACACCTGGCGGGCCTGGTGGAGGCTGGCAACCAGTTTATCAATTTCTTGAGTGGTTGTATATAAATAAAAGCTGGCGCGGGCGGTGGCTGAAACATGCAACTGGTCATGCAGGGGCATGGCACAATGCCGCCCGGCGCGAATAGCGATACCATTTTTGTCTAACAATTCAGACAGATCGTGGGCATGAACCCCTTTAAGGGTAAAGGCTGCTACCCCACATTTTTGCCCGGCCGGTGGGCCATAGTGGGTCAATCCCGGTACTTCACTGAGGGCTTCAAGGGCGTAATTGGTAATAAATTGTTCGTGGGCGTGAATGTTTGCCAGGCCAACGGCCGTTAAATAATCCACCGCCGCCCCCAACCCCACCGCTTCTGCAATGGCTGGTGTACCTGCCTCAAACTTGTAGGGCAAATCATTGGTTGTGAATCCATCCAGTTTTACCCGGCGAATCATATCACCCCCACCCATAAACGGGGGCATTTGCTCCAATAGTTCACGTTTGCCATACAACACACCAATCCCGGTTGGGCCGCACATTTTGTGGCTGGAAAAAGCCAGAAAATCACAATCCCACGCCTGTACATCTACAGGCATATGGGGCACAGCCTGGGCAGCATCTATCATGGTATAGGCCCCCACCGCTTGGGCCGCACGGATGAGGTCGGGAACGGGGTTGATGGTGCCAAAGACGTTGGAAACGGCCGTAAACGAAAATAGCTTCGTCTTCTCCGTCAACAACCCAGGCAACGCAGCTAAATCCAGCGTGCCATCGGGCAGAAACGGCACATAACGCAACACCACCCCCTTCTCCTGAGCCAACATCTGCCAGGGGACAATGTTGGCGTGGTGTTCCATCTGCGTCAACAAAATTTCATCCCCGCTTTTCAGATTGGCACGCCCCCAGCTATAAGCCACCAAGTTAAACCCTTCGGTGGCGTTACGAACATAAATCACCTGGCACGGATCAGGGGCATTGATGAACCGGGCGATTTTTTCGCGCGCCCCTTCATACCCATTGGTAGCTTCATCGCTCAGTTTGTGAATCCCCCGATGTACATTGGCGTTGGTGTGGCGATAATACGCATCCATAGCCGAGAGAACGGCCGTTGGTTTCTGAGAACTGGCTGCACTATCCAGGTACACCAGGGGCACTCCTGGATATACCTCCTCTCCTAAAATTGGAAAATCAGCCCGAATTTTTTCAACATTTAACATGATCTCATTTTCTCACTTTCCTAAAACGAATTCAATGCCCTTTTGAAACTTAATCAACTGTTAAAGAACAGTTTGAGTTTAGAGTCCCTTATGTAAAATTAGATTTAGCAAAACGATTCGTACTCGAGGAGTACTTTATTATGAACACCAAACAGAAAGTTATCTTAACTGGGATTGTTTTGGGTCTGGTGTCAAGTTTGATGATTGTTTACTGGCAAAATCAAAAAACATCTTCAACATCCACTCCAGGCGCGGAGGCCGTGTCAACTGTTATCATACAACACACTTCATCTGAACGATTGACTCGTGAAGTGATGATTGGCACCGCCAACACCATTTTTGTTGGTCAGATCACTCACATTTCACCAACATCATGGAATCAAAATAGTGGAGATTTTTGGAACGATGGGTTTCTTTTGCACACAATTGACATACAAATCCTTCAATTCATTGCTGCCCAAGACATTGTGAGTGACGAACAAACGATAACCATCACTGTCTTAGGAAACAGCCCGATAGAGACACCAAACGACGACCATTTGCAAGTAGGAGAACAGGGTATCTTTTTTATCAAGGAGACGGAAATCGCCTGGAAGGAAGGCAACAAAGTGGTAAATTCCTTTTTAGGTGTGCCTTCTGACTCTTACTTTTTACTTGGAGGAGATGGTCTATATCATGGCCGGGCAAATGAAACACCCGTATCCCTTGAGGAGTTAATCCAACAAATTTCCGACCAACGAGAAATTTTGCCCCAGTCATAAAGGGGACTGGAGATTAGAGATTGGAGATTGGAGATTGATCAATCTCCAATCTCCAATCTCTAAGAAACTGTTATCTTTATGCCCGTGCTAGGTTATAGCTACTCAAAACCTACTTTTGTTTGGAGGGGTTCTCAATCGGCACCCCTACCAGGTTGCCCCACTCCGTCCAGGAGCCATCATAGTTGCGAACAGTGGGGTACCCCAACAGGTAGGTGAGGACAAACCAGGTGTGTGAGCTACGTTCACCAATGCGGCAGTAAGCAATCACACTTTTGTCGGGAGAAAGCCCCTTTTCACCTTCGTAAATAGCACGTAAATCATCGGCCGTTTTGAACGTTCCATCCTCTGCCACTGCCCGACTCCAGGGTACACTGGCCGCCCCTTTGATATGCCCCCCACGCAAAGCCCCTTCCTGGGGTGAACCTGGCATATGCAGCAGTTCGCCGCTGTACTCCTGCGGGCTACGCACATCCACCAATGGTTGCCCTGCATTGACATGGGCCAACACCTGATCGCGGAAGGCACGAATTTTGTAATCTGCCCGCGCCTGAGCATGATATTTACCTGCTGGTAAACCGGGTCTTTCTTTCGTTAATTCCCGCCCTTCATCTACCCACTTTTTGCGCCCCCCGTCCATCACGCGGCAATTAGCATGACCAAACAGCTTAAAGACCCAAAAGGCGTAACAAGCCCACCAGTTGTTTTTGTCGCCGTAAAACACAACCGTTGTATTGTTGCTAATGCCACTGCGCTCCATTAACGCGGCAAATTCACTCTCGCTCAAGTAGTCACGGCGAATCGCATCGTTCAAATCTGCTACCCAATCAATATGGACAGCGTTGGGGATGTGCCCGGTGCTATATAACAGAACATCTTCATTAGATTCAATCAGACGGATGTCATCGGTGTGACGTAAATGATCCGCCACCCATTGGGTACTTACCAACACATCCCCATAAGTATAACCTTTGTCGCTCATTGTGTTCCTCCATCAGACAGTCATCAACTCAATCAACAGAAATAAAAAACGGCGGCAACCCACCTTAATTTTACCCAAAACAGGCGAAGGTCATTGCCACCGTTCCTCTGGTTTACACAGTTGCGAAGGTGTTCAATGCCTTCGCCAGCTACAGATGCACCAATTAAAAACAGATTGTCTCAACTTTTCGACCTTACAACACGCGGTTTCTACCATTTTATTGGAGAAAGCGCAATGTATATGACAAAGTGCTACTTTGACAGACTGCTAACCAAGTTTATGCAAGATTCGGCTAAAAATGCGCTCGCGCACCCCTTCAAAAGGGATTCGCTGCATAACAGGGTCAAAAAAGCCTTGAACCACCATGCGGGTAGCCTGGGGTCTGGGAATGCCTCGGCTCATGAGGTAAAAAATTTCTTCTGGTTCTAACTGACCAATGGTAGAGGCATGGGTGCAACGCACGTCGTCGGCTTCAATTTCTAGTCCGGGAACGGAGTCGGCGCGGGCGGTTTTGTCTAACATGAGGTTGCGGTTGGCCTGGAAACCATCAATTTTTTGCGAGCCAGGCAGGGCTTTGATCATGCCTTGCCAGACGGAGCGGGAGTTGCCTTTCAGGGCACCTTTATACAGCAGGTCGCTAACGGTGGAGCCTGCATTGTGGTTTTGTTGTGTGTCCAGGTCAACATGTTGACGGCCGTTTGTGAAAAACACACCAGACATACGCGCCCAAGCACCTGGTTGGTCTAACTCCGACGTTTGGAACGCTTTGGTCAAGCGTGTACCCATCATGCTAGTGACCCATTCCAGTTTACCATCTCGCCCCACCCGGCCGCTTTCATGGTTCAGTTGCCACACATTATTACCAAAATCTTGTAGGGAAGCGTAGGTGAGACTGGCGTTGTCGCCTACCAGCAGTTCAATTACCCCATTGTGTAACGCCTGCCCCTCCCCATCGGCCGATGCGTATTCGTCAATGAAGATAGCTTCAGCCCCTTCGGCCAATACGGCCAGGGTATGGGTAAACGTTTTGCCATTGGTAGCCCACAGCGCACTGTGCAAGGGAGCATCTGCCCTAACGTTTTTCGGGACGTAAAGAAACACCCCACCCCGCCAAAAGGCCCCATGCAAAGCGGCAAACTTACCATCGGCCGTTTTGACCGCCTGGGTCATAAAATATCTTTTCACCAGCTCACCGTGCTGGGAAACGGCCGTTTGCATATCACAAAAGATAACCCCTTGTGCTTTTAGCTCCTCACTCAACTCATACGTGTGAGTCATCCCGTCTACCTGCACCAATACCCCACCCGCTTTGTCTTCGGTCAATTGTTCACCCAGGTAAGCGGGAATATCGGCCGTTTTGCCATCCCCATTGAGAGAGGGGCCAATCTCATTTAATTTTAAGCGGCGAATATCAGTACGCCGCCACGCTTCATCTTTTGTGGTAGGCATAGGCAAACTTTCATACAGTTCCCACGCCTGCAAACGAAACTCCAGCATCCAGGCAGGTTCCCCCAAATGGGCTGAAAGTTGTTCTACTGCTGCTCTTGTAAACATGAAATCCTCACTAAACAGTTTTATCCGATTGACCCTTCCATTTGCAGTTGAATCAACCGGTTCATTTCAATGGCATACTCCATCGGCAACTCTTTCACCAATGGCTCAATAAACCCGTTCACAATCATGGCATTGGCCGTATCTTCATCAATCCCCCGGCTCATCAAATAAAAAACCTGCTCCTCCCCCACCTTGCTCACCGAAGCCTCGTGGCCGACAGTCACATCGTCGTCATCAATTTCAATGTAGGGGTAGGTATCGGAACGGCTTTTTTCATCCAACAGCAGAGCATCACAGACCACGTTGGATTTTGAGGTATGTGCCCCGTCGTGAATCTTGAGCAAACCACGATAGGAAGCCCGCCCGCCACCTTTGCTGATGGATTTGGAAATGATGCGGCTGGTGGTGTTGGGAGCAACATGTACCACTTTGCCACCTGCGTCCTGGTGTTGCCCCTTGCCCGCAAAGGCGATAGAGAGAATTTCCCCATGTGCGCCTTCGCCGGTGAGGTAAACGGCCGGATATTTCATAGTTACCTTCGATCCCAAATTGCCGTCCACCCATTCCATGGTGGCCTTTTCTTCTGCCACCGCCCGTTTTGTCACCAGGTTGTAGACGTTATTTGACCAGTTTTGGATGGTGGTGTAGCGGCATCGGCCACCTTTTTTGACGATAATTTCCACAACGGCCGAATGTAACGAGTCGGAGGAGTAAACGGGAGCGGTACACCCTTCCACATAATGTACATAAGCCCCTTCATCTATAATAATCAAGGTACGTTCAAATTGCCCTACATTTTTGGCATTGATGCGGAAATAGGCTTGCAAGGGCATCTCCACATGCACCCCCGGCGGCACATAGATGAAACTGCCACCTGACCAAACGGCCGTATTCAAAGCCGCAAATTTGTTATCGTTATGGGGAATAATGGTGGTGAAATACTGTTTAACCAGGTCAGGATACTGTTTCAAGCCATCATCCATGCCCAAAAAGATCACCCCTTTGGCTTCCAACTCTTTTTTAATGTTGTGGTACACCACTTCCGATTCATATTGGGCGGCTACACCGGAGAGAAATTTCTGTTCTGCTTCCGGGATACCCAATTTATCAAAGGTGTCTTTAATGTAACTGGGCACATCTTCCCAATTATCTTCCTGACGGTTAGAAGGTTTGATGTAGTAGTAAATGTTGCTGAAATCAATACCCGACAAATCGGCCCCCCAATTAGGCATCGGCCGTTCCAGGAAATGTTTATACGCTTTCAGGCGAATATCCAACATCCACTGGGGTTCCCCCTTCATGGCAGACATATGGCGAATAACCTCTTCATCCAGCCCTTTTTCCGCCTTAAAAACGTAATCTTCTTTATCTGAAAAGCCATACTTAGAGGCGTAATCTTCGTTAAAACCCGCAATCACTTCTTCTTCCGTTAATTCCTGCTCTACAACATCTGATTTAGCCATCGTGATCTCCTTTCGGAAATAAGGTCTCTCGCACAGAAGCGTAGGGAAGTTCCCTCCCTCTGCGCCTTCGCGGCTCTGCGCGAAAAAACATAACCGCAATAAAGTTTATGATTCCTGGTCGTTTAAGCGGGTACACCCTCTTCGTGTTTGTCCCGAATCCAATCATACCCATGTTCTTCCAATTTAAGAGCCAGGTCAGGGCCACCGCTTTCCACAATACGGCCGTTTAATAAAATATGTACCTGATCCGGTTGAATGTAGTTGAGAATACGCTGGTAATGGGTAATTAGCAGCACCCCCATGTGATGAACCTGCTGCAACCGTTTGGCCCCCTCGGCCACCAGACGCAACGCATCAATATCTAAACCCGAATCTGTTTCATCCATAATGGCGATTTTGGGTTGCAACATTGCCATCTGCAAAATCTCCACCCGTTTCTTCTCCCCGCCCGAAAAACCATCGTTCAGGTAACGCCCGGCAAACTTCTGGTCAATCCCCAGCATATCCATCTTTTCTTTCATCAATTTGCGAAAAGCAGGAATCGAAATACCCGCATCGTCAGGGTTTTCTGCCTTGCGGCGCGAGTTAATTGCCTGGCGTAAAAATTTGGCTAATGTCACCCCAGGCACAGCAACCGGGTATTGGAAAGCCAGAAATAACCCAGAACGAGAACGCTCGTCGGCTTCCATTTCCAGCAAGTCC
>CAZPEJ010000089.1:0-11805 GCA_964585465.1 uncultured Ardenticatenaceae bacterium | reverse complement strand
TGAACCCCATTGCTACAGTGTTTGAGCAGTTCTTCGCTGGAGACTTCATCAATGGTGACTTCTCCACCATCTATGCCGCCGACTACGGCACCAATCAACTGTACACAATGGACACCGCCACCGGAGCTGTGACACTCATTGGCTCCTCTACCCCCAACGGTGGGGAAGCATGGACAGGGATGGCAGGCGACCCAACCAGTGGCGTGATGTATGGAGCATCCAGCAGTTGCAGCAGCAGCACCTTGTATGAGGTAGACCTGGGTAGTGGGGCGTTGACCACCATCGGCACCCAACCAGGAACCTGTGTCATCGCGTTAGCTATCAATGCGGCAGGTGAGTTGTATGCGTTGGACATCATCGGCGACAGCTTATTGTCCATTGACAAAGGCACTGGGGCGGCTACCGTCATTGGTTCGATTGGGTTTGATGCCAACTTCGCACAAGGTATGGACTTTGACGAAGATGCTGACATCCTCTACCTGGCAGCCTATAACAACAGTAACGGCTCGGCTGAACTGCGTATTGCCGACGTAACAACAGGTAACACCGTCCTGGTTGGCCCGCTTGGTCCAGGCTCCTTCACTGAGGTGGACAGCTTTGCAGTGGCAACTGGCGGTTCTGCTGGTGGTCAATGGGCCTATGCGGTTCCTGAGGATGGCACAGTGCCAGCCAACGGCAACAGCACGTTTGATGTCGTGTTTGATGCCCGTTCTCTGTTCCAGGTTGGGACTTATACGGCCGAACTTTCCTTCGATGGCACCTTTGTCAACGAAGTGCCGGTGATGCCGTTGACCATGCACCTTAGCTGCCCCACCTGCGGAATCTTAGATGGGTCTATTACAGATGCCTTCACGGCATTACCGCTAGAGGCAAGCATCAACATCACAGACGGCACATCCATCAACCTCAACCTGACTGGTGATAGTTATGCTGTTGCTGTACCAGCTGGTACATACGACATCTATGTGTCTGCTGATGGCTACTTTGATGACAGTGCAACAGTCACAGCTACCGTTGGTGTAACAGTCACCACCGACTTTGCTTTGACACCCATCGTAGCATTGGCGGAAACCTCCGCAACCAGCTTTGAGGAAACTGTAGCACTGGGTTCTACTGGAAGCACCGAGTTGGTGATCTCCAATGTTGGAACAATCTCCTTCGACTTTGAACTCTCTGACATTGAAGTTGGATCTCCTGCTCAGATTTCGATCCCGGCTAGTGACGGGAACTTCGCGCGTGGGTCAGATGCTCCTTCTGTGGAAAGGTCACCTGTTGCCAATGGATCTAACGGAGGCGGGCCTGGGACTTTGCAACTATTAGGTGGGGCTACTGCCTATGGTGAGGAGTTCTTTAGCGGACAGTTTGTCAGCCTCAACACAGCTACACCTGGCACACTGACAAACATCGCACCAATGAGTCAGTTATTCTTTGCTGGTGACTTTATTAATGGCGACTTCTCGACCTTGTATGCACTGGATTACAACACAAATGCGTTGTATTCCATTGACATAGCAACCGGCACACCCACCTTCATCGCTTCTTCTGTACCGAACGGTGGTGAAGCCTGGACAGGTATGGCGGGCGACTCGACCAGTGGAACGATGTATGCTACATCTTCTAGCTGTGGGAGTAGCACATTGTACGAAGTCGATCTAAGCAATGGCTCGCTAACAACCATCGGCACTCAACCAGGGACTTGCGTGATTGGTATTGCTGTTAACGCAGCAGGTGAGATGTACGCATTGGACATCATTAGTGATAACCTGTTGGCGATTGACACAACCAATGGTAACGCAACCACGATTGGTTCTGTTGGTTTCGATGCCAACTTTGCTCAAGGGATGGACTTTGATGAAGATGCTGACATTCTGTACCTGGCGGCGTACAACAACAGCAATTCGTTTGGCGAATTGCGTATCGCTGATGTGAATACTGGAAACAGTGTCTTGGTTGGACCCATTGGCTCTGGTGCTTCTGAGCTAGATTCCTTTGGGATCGCTACCGGTGGTGCTTCTGATGCTTTATGGCTCATAGAGAGCCCCATCACTGGTACAGTGGAAGCTGGCGAAGGATTCTCTGTTTCGCTGATTTTTGACACAACTGTGTTGACACAAACTGGTACTTACACGGCTGAGTTACGTCTCAACGGAACGTTCGATAACGATGTAGAACCTATGCTGGTGGTTCTGCACGTTGTGGATGGCTTTAACTTATATCTGCCGGTTATTAACAGACCATAACCAGTAGATAGAACCAATAAAAAGAGGCGGTCTGCACAAGACCGCCTCTTTTTTTGTTGGAGGGTAACACCAAATGTTAAACTTTTCGTTTGAGGGTGGTGCCTTTACGTTCTTCGCCGTTGCTGCTGTATAACTTGGTGAGGCTTTTGTGGCGGGCTATCCACAGGCCTACCAGGGTGACTTTGAGTTCGTAGAGGGTAATGGGGCCTTCGTGGACTTCTTGCAGGATGTCGCGTTCGACGAGATGGCTGATGGCGGTGGTGACTTCGGCGGCATCCAGGTGGATGTCGTAGGGTTTGAGGTATTCCATGAGTTGTTCGGGGTGGAAGGGGAGGGTGTTGTCCATGAGGTGGGAAACGGCCGTTAATAATGCCCTTTCAACCTGGCTAGAGCGTTGCCACAAGTAAGCAAAGTGGGCTTCTCCCAGGCGCAACATCTCATCTAGGGCTGCATTGACATCAGAAATGGTCACGTATCCGTTTTTCTGGCTGTTGGCCTGTTGTACCAGGGTGTAACACACCAGTTGCAAAAAGTAGGGGTGCCCGGCCGTAACCCGCAAAATTTTGTCCATTGCCAGATCGTCATAGATTAAGTTGGGAGCCACTGGTTCTTGAATCAGACGCGAAGCAGCTTGTTCGCTCAGGTAGCCTATTTTTTTGTAGAGAGCAATGTTAAACAACACTGACCAGTAATCGGCACTCATTTCTTCCAGGCGGCGTGTGCCCACAAAAACAAAACTTAATCCACTGCTGTGCTGCATCAGGTGGCGCATGTAGGTGAAAAAAGTGGAAGGGAGAATGCCATCGTTTACTAGGTTTTCAAAGGCTTCAAATTCGTCAAAAACGAGTAACAGGGTGGTGTTGGCAGGCAAAACCTGGTGAACCTGGGGCAAAAAGTGGCGTTGGAAACGGCCGTTTGGATCAGCCTGCCATTCGGCCGTTTCTGGCACTGTCACCTGAATATCCCGCGCCGCCAACGCATCGGCAATGTGCCAGGCCAGGTCGTACAACAAAGAAGGCATCCCTGGCGTAACCCCTAACGATTGGCAATCAATGTACACAGGCAACAAGTGGGGCGGGAGATGTTGCCCCAGACGCAGCAGCATGGAGGTTTTGCCGGTGCGCCGTTGCCCAATGAGAATTAACACACTGCGCTGCGACAATCGGCCAGCATTTTCGGTAATAAACTGGAACAGTTCATCCCGGCCGAAAAAGAGGTTACTGTTTTGCCGCAACGCTGTGCCGGGCAGGTAGGGGTTGGCAATGGGGTTAAATTCCCGCACCGGTTGTAACAGGTGTACCATATCGGCAAAAACAAAAGATTTATTTTGTTGGGTGCGGTCGCTAAATGTGACTGTCAGAGCCAGGCGGAAGCGGTCATTCCCATTTGGTTTGATGGTGAATTGCACTTGACGAGTGCGGCCGGGAGGTAACAAGGCAATCTCCTGGCGGGGAGTGAGAATGGTATAGGCCGGGTTGTTGTCGAGTGTGACCACGATGGTTTCGGCCGGGGCACGGCCGTTATTCCGAATTTCCAGTGCCACATCTGTTTGGGGGGTGGGAACCAGCTGGCGCGTTTTGAGGGTAATTGCCAGTTCTGCCCGCCCGCGCAGGTCGGCTACCTCAGCACTCACCAACCCCGACCAACGATTGAGAACGGCCGTTACCAATGTTCGTTCAATGGTGGCAGAAAACTCCGGTAATTGATGCCGAATCTGGTTGAGCAAAACGGCCGCTTCGTTCAAATAAACCAGCCGGTCTTCCGCCAGTTCCACCCGTTCACTATCTCGTAAATTCGTCAAAATAGGTAACAAAGCATCCAAAACAGGTGACCAATCCGTTTTGCTTTCCAGTTCAGCCAACAACCCCACCAATTGCGGCCGTAACAAACTCAACTCCGTAATCGTGGGAGCCTCCAATAAAGCGTGCCCCACCTTGTGGATTTTGCGCCATCGGTGGATATTTCGCCAGGAAGGTGTCAGGTGATAAGCGTCGTCCAACGCCCCACTGATAATTGGCAGGGCCGCATGGGGGCGGTCTGCCAGCAAAAACAGCCCATCCGCCAGATTCGCAATCAAAAAATCTGCCCGCTGCCGCGCCTGCCGCGACAAATTGAGCAAAAAGTCAGGCGACCCTTTGGTCAAAATGTACTGTTTTTCCAAAGTCTCCAACGTTTCTTCAGGGTATTCCTTCAACTGGCGATATAAACGGCGGGCCGAAGCTGCTGGTGATTGCACCTGCCGGGCCACCAAAATCATCAGCGTCACCCCCGACACCGTCAACAGACCAATAGACAACGTGGGAATCACGGTTTGTTCTGGCACTAAAACGGGCAACGGGCCGGGAGGGGGAGTCAAATATCCCTGGTGAAACCCGTCATCATAAGAAAAACGGTAATGTACCCCATCGGCAACCGCCGGAGGGTTTAACACCACCCACACAGAAGAACCATCCCCGTTAATTTGCCGCTCCTGGGGCTGCACGAGCCATTGTTGCGACAGTGGATCATACAACTCCAACCGAATCGTCACCACGTCTTGTTCTACGTCCAGGGCATTGACACTAAAGCTGTACTGCCCTGGGGCTACGTCTATGTTGGGTTGGGTGAGCAGGGGTGGGCGGTTGTCCTGGGTGCGAAAGAGGTGAACCCCCCCATTGCCGGTGATAATGAGCAGGTCGGCGCGTTGTTCCGATTTGCGGAGCAGGGTGGTGATGGCGGTGATAGGGCCAGAAACCGTTAACGAGGATTCAGCATCTAAACGGTGGGAATAGATGGAAATTTGCCCGTTGGCACTTCCCACCACCAGTTCTGGCAAAGTATCGCTATCCAGGTCTACCCAATCCAGACTGGTGATCTCTTTGATGTTTTGTAATTCCCAGAGGGATTCTGCCTGGTTGTTGCGAACGGAAAAGCTGGTCAATCGTTCTTGATTAGAAGCCACCAGGAATGATTCGCTTGGGTTTTGCTCCTCAAATGCTTCTTCGATATTGTTGCGGATGAAGAGGGTGGTGAGTGGGGTGCCAGGCAGAGAGAGTTCCCAGGCGGGCAGTTCGATACCACGCCAGGCCAGGCGGCTGAGGGTGCCATCTTGTAGGAAGACGAGTATGGCGGTCGCCAGTTCGTGCCCTGGTTGGTTGAGTGGGTAGATGGCGTGGATGGGTGACGTGTAGGTGGCGATGGCGTTGGGAATTAAGTTGTTGGGGATTTTGTAAATTTCGTTGCTGGTAACAGCGAGCAGTTCGGGGCTTTGCGAATAGATGCCGCGTATGGTAAGCAGGTGTTCGATGGGATAGGTGATGGGTTCGGTTTGCCACAAGGTGGTGCCGGTGGAGGCGAAGGCGATGATTTCGCCGGTGCGGGTGCCAACAACGATTTCTGCTTCGCCGCGATTGTTGATATCGCCTACGTAGAGACTGGTAATTTCAGTTGGTATGTTTTGTTCCCAAATGCGTTCACCGCTGGGCTGGCGCAGTTCTACCCAGCTTTCATACACGTTGTCGCTGTTGGGGCTAAAGATGGTGTTGTTTCGCACAGCTACTACTTTGGGGGTGCCGGTGGCCCCGGCCGGAAGCAGGGCCAGGTGGGTGAAGCGGCCAGTGGCTTTTTGAATCCATTGGGGGTAGCCGAAGGAGTTGTTGTCTAGTCGGTGTAAACGGCCGTCATCCGCCCCAATCAACACTTCCTCTGTCCCGTCTTGCTCAAAATCGGCTACCAGGTAGGAAAGGGGAGATGCAAACAGTGACCAGTCCCAGTCGCGGGCCGTTTCGGTGGAACCACTGCCCAACCCTAGCAGTTCGAGGGTGGCAAAACGGGCCAGGAGCATCTCGCTCTTTTCGTCGTGGTTAATGTCTATCAGCCGGGTGAGACCATTGGTGTCTACGCCGGGAAAGGTGTCTAAAATTTGCCCATCGTTGCCTAGCAGATAGACATCGGTGGTGGTGCTGCCTGGCCCGTTGCTTTGCAGGGCCAGGGAGAGGGTGGGCTGGCTTTCCGATGGGGTGTAGGTGGTGGCGTGGAGGGAGAGGATCCGTTGGTCGGCGTTGGCGGACATTTGTCGTGCCCACAGGCGGCGGCCTTCGGGGCTGTAAACAATTAACACGCCAACATCGGTGCCAGCTGCCAGGGCTGGGCCAGAGGGAAGTTGAACGGCCGTTAATGCGGTAATCGTTTTGTTAGTGGGGGTACGCAGCCACACTTTGGTGCCGTCTGGTTGGTACAGGTTGATTTCTCCCGACGTGGAACCTACTGCAATGAGTCGTTGAGCGGAGGCGGGGTCGGGCAACAGGGTGAGGGTGGTGACACGACGGGAAAAGGATTGGGAGGTGTTCCAGCGTGGGATGCCGTTGCCGTTGAGGACAATTAACTCGCTGAAGCGGCTGGTGTTGAAAAAGGAGAGGGCAATGTCTGCTGTGCCATTTTGGTCTAAATCCGCCACTGCCATTTGTGGGTGAGCATCAAAGGAGGGGTTGTTATTTCGGCCGTATTCCCAAATCAATTGCCCGGCCCCGTTGTAACGATGGAGTTGGCCTGCCTGGAAGAGAAGGAGGATGTCGAAACGGCCGTTTTCATCCTCGATAGACGTAATAACAACCGGCGGATTGACATATTGGGCTATCCAGGCTTCTGCGGCTTCTTCCCCTCCGCTGGTTAAGATGGCCGGGGGCACCGACACAACTGAGATGGGAATGTTCCATATCAATTCCCCACTGGCGGAAAGCAAAATCAAGTTTTGCCGTGTTCCTAACACCACTTCCAGGTCTGGTTCGTCTGTACCATCCACGTTGAGCGCAGACATAACAAACACCTGCTCCAATGTTTCGTAGCTCCAAATTGCCCGGCCGTTGGCATTTACCAGGCTTACTTGTCCATTTTCGTCTGCTACCAATAACTCGTCTACCCCATCCTGGTTGACATCAGCCAGATTGATTAGTTGTAACCGACTGGCTGTGGAGTATTGCCAATAGCTGGTGGAAGGGGATTGGGCCGCCAATGGGGTGGGGAGCAGCAGTAGGCTGGTTGCTAGTAAGAGGATGTAGAAAACGAGGCGGGAAATATGAAACGTGAAACGTGGAACGTGAAACGTGAAGCGTGGAACGTGAAACGTGGAACGTGAAATTTGAGGCATGAGGTGTAGGAGGGGGGGGGGACGTGTTTTGGCACGTTGACCTACTCTGACATCCGGTTATGCTTCATCAGGCGGGCGCAGGGTGTAACCAACCCCACGTTCGCTGATAATCCAGTTGTCATATGGCTCAACCGCGCGGCGTAACCGTTTGATTAACGTTTTCAGGCGGTCGGGGTCATCCACCAGGACATCCCCCCAAACGGCCGTTTCCAACTCATCTCCATGTACTACCTGCCCGGCCTGTTCACACAACTTGACCAGAATACTAAATTGCGAGGTGGTCAGGCTGGCTTCTTGCCCACCCGCCCACACCTGGTGGCGTTGCCGGTCAATGACAAACGGGCCAGCCTGGATAAGCCCCTCCACTGGCTGTCGGCGAACAAAACGGCGCAACATTTCGCTGGTATACTCATATTTACCCGTGTTTTCATGTAACAGGCATTGTTGTTCCAACAGGCGCAGGCTATCAATAGGGCCTTGGGCAATGGAAAGGGTGTACCGTTCTTCCGGGGTCAGGTTTTGCCATAAATACCCCAGGTGGGAGTTAGCCTCCACTTCAATGGGGCTGTCCAGGTGGGAAAAATCGGCCGGGGTTTCTAGTTTTCTGCCCTGGGCCAACATCTGGAAGGCGTGGTAGGCGGCCACATGCAAAAAGAATGGATGAGGCCCGGCCAGGTGGAGCAGATGTTCCCCCAAAGATTGTGAAAAAGTGATTTCACTGGTTGCCAGACGGCTGCGTAACATCTGCCGGGCTTCGTCGAGGGAAAAGAGGCGTAAGGGCAGGGTGACAAAGATGTTAAAAAATGGAGAACTGAGGATTTCTTCTTCGGCAGAGATGGCAAATAACGGCCGTTGGCTGGCGGTTAAATAAGCCAGACCATATTTAGTGGTTAATCCGCGCAGCCGGGCAAAAAAATAAGGGGTTAAATGTTCGTTGGCTGCCAGCAGTTCAAACTCGTCCAACAACACCACCACCTTGATACCCTGCTGCTCCAAGTCGTGTAATACCCGATCCAGGGCGCGGTAGGTGCCAGGGTTTTGGCTGGTGGTGACACTCAGCCCCACATCTTCCCCGGCATCCAACAAATTAGTCAACAGAGCTTCATACACCTCTTCCGGCGGCGACCCACCTAACTCCTGGCAATCTACCAGGACAAACAGGGTATTTGACAGTTCCAAATTAAATTTTTCTCTCACTTGGGGGCGACAAAGATGGATGAGGAGGGAGCTTTTGCCGATGCGGCGTGGGCCAATGAGCGAAACGCTTTGTCCATTGCGTAACAGACCTAAAATCTGGGAAATTTCTGCCAAACGGCCGTGAAAATCTTCTGCCCGACGCAGGGCACCTCGGTGAAAGAAAGGATTGTCGTTGCTCATGCCACTATTGTAATGCAGATTGACGACCCAGGCGATAACAAACGGCCGAAACTATGACTTGCCAGTAACGGCCGTTCCGTTTACCATACCGTTATGTCATCTAACAACAGCGGTTACAAATTAGAATACCTGGAGAAATACAACCAGCCCCCCCGCAAACCCACCCCCAAAAAAGAACCCAAACCCCCACCTCGCGGATGTGCCAGGGTATTTATTTTTTTAGTGCAACTGGGACTCATTGGCCTGTTATTACTCTTTCTGGGGTTTATGGGTGGTTATGTCTACCTGAGTACACAACTAGCCGGGGCCATTGACCAGGTAACAACTTATCGTGGCACGGGTGTGGGGGGAACTCCCCGCTTCTACGACCGGAATGGCAACCTGCTGTTTGAACTGGTGACTACCGAAAAACGAAAATGGCTGCCCTATAGTGAAATTCCCCGTGTCGTTGTTGACGCAACGGTCGCCGCTGAAGACCGCACCTTCTGGACAAACCCTGGGTTTGACCCGACAGCCATCGTAGCGGCCGTTGTGAGCAACTTTCGTAATGACGGCCGTCCGGTGGGGGCCAGTACCATCACCCAACAACTGGTACGCCACATCGTTTTTAGCTACGAGGAACGTGTCGGGGTCAGTTACACCCGCAAATTTCGTGAAATCTTCCTGGCTTTTATCATGACCCAGCAGCGCAGCAAAGAAGAAATTATCCAGATATACCTGAACGAAATTTATTACGGCAATCTGGCTTATGGCATTGAAGCGGCTGCTCAAATTTATTTTGGCAAACCAGCCGCCGAACTGAGCCTGGCGGAAGCCACCTTTTTGGCCGGGTTGCCTCAATCCCCGCTGGAACTTGACCCTTACAACAACCTGGAGGCTGCCAAAACACGCCAAAGTTACGTGCTTGACCAGATGTTACAGGAGGACACAGCTTCTTACGTGGATGCAGAGGTAGCCAGAACAATGCCGTTGACATTACGGCCGTTAATCACCGCCAACCAGGAAGCCACCAGCAGCGTTTTAGAAGCCCCCCATTTCATCCTTTATGTGCAAAACGAATTAGAAAAGAAGTACGGCCCCGATGCCCTGGTGCGGGGCGGGTGGCAAATTACCACTAGCCTGGATTTGTCCCTGCAACAATTTGTCGAGCAGGCGGCGCGGGAGCAAGTAGCCTTGCGCCAGGCGGAACACGATGTAAGTAATGCTGCCATGGTGGTGATGAAACCTGCCACTGGCGAAATCCTCTCCATGCTGGGAAGCCTGGATTATTTTGATGAAACCATTGACGGCCAGGTCAACGTAGCCATCAGCCCGCGCCAACCCGGCAGCAGCATCAAACCCCTCACCTATGCCGCCGCCATGGACCGGGGCTGGACAACGGCCGATGTGCTGTGGGACGTACCGATTCAACTTGACCTGGGGAATGGGGAAACCATGACCCCCGTCAACTACGACGGCTTTTATCATGGCCCTGTTTTACTGCGGGATGCCCTGGCAAACAGTTACAACATTCCTCCCGTGCAACTCATCCGCGACATTGGCATCTCTACCTTCATCACCTTTGCCCGCAAAATGGGCATTGAATCACTGCAAGAACCCCCTGGATATTATGGCCTGGCTCTAACGCTGGGTGGCGGCGAAGTGACCTTGCTGGAAATGACCCAGGCTTATGCCACTCTGGCAAACCAGGGGCAACGCCCCCGCCTGACGACCATTTTGAAAATTACTGATAGCCTGGGAAATGTCATTTACGATGCCCAATCGGAGCGATTGCCTGCTACGCAGGTGTTGGATGCCCGTATCGCCTTTATTCTCAGCAACATTTTGGATGATGATCGGGCACGGGTTCCGGCGATGGGGGCGGGGAATGCGATGGAGCTACCTTTTCCGGCGGCCGCCAAAACGGGCACAACCACCGATTACCGCGACAATTGGATTATGGGATATACCCCGGCGGTGGTGGTGGGGGCGTGGATGGGGAACTCGGACGGACACCCAATGCGGGATTCTTCTGGTTTACAGGGGGTGGCTCCGCTGTGGGCGCGGGTGATGCAGCATATTCACGATGACCCGACGTTACAGTTGCACATGATGGTAAACGGCCGTATGCCCCCCACTGACTTTTTACCCCCCGGCGGTGTGGAAGCCCGCCTGGTTTGCCTGCCGCAGGGCACCGGAGGAAGTTCTTGCACCGCTACCCGCACGGACTACTTTTTAGTGGGTGTGCCTGCTCATGGCATCCCTCGTATTGGTTATGGCCCCAATGCGGATGAAAACCTGGGGGCGTGGACATTAACCACGTTGCCGCTTTCTGCCGAGGCCGCGCAACGGGTGAGTTTGCAGCCTTTGGAAGATGGTACCCGGCCGCCCACACCTGCCCTCTGTGTGGTGAATGCGGCACGAGTGCCAGACGGGGCCACCACCCGGCTTTACCTGCCCATTCCACCCCACTACCCGGATGAGGTGCGGGCACGTATTTGGGCGCAAGGGCGATATGCCATGGCCCCGCCAACGGTTTGCCCGGTCGGGTCGCTGACGTTTTCTAATACCAATAATAGTTCTGGCAACACCACCGGCAGTGGTTCACAACCGGTTGGCTCCGGTAGCAGTTCTTCGGTGTCAACAGTCAACCGTTATTTTATTTTGTCGCCATCACCTGGGGAAACGGTGAGTGGGGTGGTGAATGTGACGGGTACGGCCGAATTTGATACGGCGCAGGTGGCTTATTACAAATTGGAAATTGGAAACGGCCGTTCCCCCACCGAATGGCTCACCTTTGGCACGACTCATAACCAACCTGTCAACAATGGCACACTGGAACAACTCCAGGCCAACGCCCTGGCCCCCGGCGATTACACCATCCGCCTGGTGTTGGTGGGGCACGACGGCAATTTTGTGGGTAGCCCGTTTTCGGTGGGCATTTCTGTGGGGGGGTAGCCTCAGCGGTCAACGGCCTCGGCGGTCAACCGCCGAGCTACCGAACAACGCCGGATGAATCCGGCTTCAATAAAAAAAGCCCCGTTCACGGGGCGTTGTTTTTAGCCAGGGGTTTGAACCCCTGGC
>CAZPEJ010000088.1:0-11830 GCA_964585465.1 uncultured Ardenticatenaceae bacterium | reverse complement strand
CCGCCGGAACGCCCGCAGCTAAAGCTGGCGGGCTAGGGAACAACGCCCCGTGAACGGGGCTTTCCGATGGTAGCTGGCTTGAGCCAGCGTTGTTTCTAGCACGGTCATTGATGACCGTGTGTTCGGGGGCCGGAATGTTTGCCGAAACGTCCGCCGGAACGCCCGCAGCTAAAGCTGGCGGGCTAGGGAACAACGCCCCGTGAACGGGGCTCTTCGATGGTAGCTGGCTTGAGCCAGCGTTGTTTCTAGCACGGTCATTGATGACCGTGCGTTCGATGACCGCCCGCACCGTTGGCAGTTGCAAGGCCGCTAAAATGACCTTGCTGTCCCACATAAAATGGGGTGGATTTAATAGTGTTGCCCCTTGTGTCTGCCACCGTTCTAAACAAGCCAAAACTTCTGGCGTAAAACATTCTACATACCCAAAACGGAAGATAACAGCATCACCGACATTTTGCGGCCAATGGGAGAGATTGGAGATTGGAGATTGGGGATTCCCCTCACCCCTCGCCCTTCGCTCCTCGTCCTTCGCTTTTCGTCCTTCGCCCTTCGCTTCTCGCTCTTCACACAAAAACGGCTCAAATCCATGCCGATAGATTCTGCCCCATACATCATCATCCCAATCGGCCGTTTTTTCCATCACCCCAAACAGAGGCGGTTGCCACCACTCACCAGCTTTCACTTTTTGGGCAATGTAGCTGATGGGCACATCGTATAACACCTGGGCTTTGGCACCCACCTGGGCTAACGCCTGGCAAAAAGCCAGTTGCTCCCATAAAAATTCGCTCCATTGATGGCTGCCCACGATGAGCAAGGAACGGCCGTTTAACATCTGTGCCACTGTCTCCACCAGATCGGGCTGCAATCCATAGGCTGTCTGCATAGCATGGGCGAATCCCTGGGCAGAGGGGCACATTTCCAGTTCGGTGGCGGCGAGGGAGAGATTGGAGATTGGAGATTGGAGATTAGCTAATCCCTGATCGCTAATCTCTAATCTCTTTCCCTCTACCAATTGAAAATCGGGGCGCAGGGATAAGATTCGGCCGTTTCCCTGCCATTGGCGAATATGGGCTGGTACTTTGTGGTCTAACAAGGCCGTCAGGTTTTCATCTTGCCCATATAACTCACTTACCACGTCGAGCAGAATAAAAACGGCCGTACCAATCTCCTCTAGCTGTTGTGCCAGAGGCCCCGGCAGGCGGAACGGCCCGGCAGCTGGCCGCCACCACACGCCGTCAATGCCAGCAAAACCGATGCCAGAAGCGTTGAGGAGATTGGATATTGCGGGTTGGGGGTTCATCAGGCGTGGATGAGGTTGAAAAAGTTTTGCAGGATTTTTCGGCCGTCCTGGTGGTTATCATCGTACTGTTCGGGGTGGAATTGGGTGCTGAAAATCGGCCGTTCCGGGTGGGCCATGGCTTGCACCGGACATAACTCATTGGCTGCCAATACCTGGAACCCGGTTGGCACTTCTTTCACCTCCCAGTAATGGGCCTGGTAAACGGTGGGTTGAGTGGGCAGCCCGGCAAACAAGGGGTGGGGTTGGCATACATTCACCGTCATAAACCCGCGCTCTTGTTTCACACCTGGGAGAAAACGGCCGTTGTAAGGGTCAGGTTCCCCCTCTGCCAATGGGCCAATAGCCTCAATTTTGCCACCCAGCGCATCAGCCAGTAATTGGTGGCCGCCACAAAAACAGAGCATGGGTAGGCGGGTTTCCCGGTAAATGGTATACAACCCGGCCAGAGATTCGGCCGAATAATGCTCAAAATCGGTGCCACAGCCACTTACCAACACCGCTTGGGCATTCACTTCTTCCAACAAGGCCGGGGTAGCCCGATGGTAGCGAGTGATGAGGCAGGGTTGCCCAGAAATTTCCTCAAAACGGTATTTTTGCCGCATCCGCCGCGCCAGCAACTTTTCCCACCGCACCGGGTCTTCTTGTAATCGGTCATGTTCCAGGTCTATGTAAACGAGCATTTTACCTCCTGCGGAGATTGGGTAGGAGTAGCAATTTATTAAACTGAACAACCTGCCCGTGAAACGTGAAACGTAAAACGTGATAGTTTCAGGTCACGTTTTACGTTTTACGTTTCATTTCCATTGTTTACTTGTTCAGGTTATTTAGTAGCCAATCCGGTACTTCCTAATCTTCCATTTCTAATTTCTCTTTACCTGTTGCATCCGTTGAACCGCCAACATGGCACTGGTTAAAATCAATACCCCACCCGCCACTTGCCAGAGGTTAAACCGTTCGTGTAAAAAAATAAATGCCCACAGCACCGAGAGCAGGGTTTCCAGGGGCATGAGCAGGGCTACCTGGGCACTGCCAATCACCCGCACCCCCACAAACATAGCCCACCAGCCAAAATAACCAGCTACCACTGCCATTGCCAGGATCACCAGCCAGCCACGACTATCTAACGTTTGCCAGACCGCCCCTTCGCCTGCCCAAAAGAGCGAAACGATGAGCAACATACCTACCAACACGTAGAGCGAAACGGTCTGGCTGTCGTACTCGGTCATGAACCATTGCACCAATGCCAGTTCAATAGCGAAGCTGAAGATGTTGAGGGCGGCCAGGAAGGCACCCCATACATCTACCCGGCCGCCAGGGGCAATGAGCAGGTAAGCCCCTAACAGCCCCAACCCCAGGCGAATGTAGTGACGATAGGTGAATTTTTCGCCGCGCAGGGCCAGCAGGCTGAGAATGGCTAAGGGGTTGAGGGAGAAGATCATGCTGCCAACGGAAGCATCTATGGTTCGCAGGGCGTAGAAGAAAGATAACACGCCCAGGCCATTGATGATGCCTACGCCGATGCCCAGCAGTACTCCTTTGCGGTCAGGGAGCAGTTTGGTGGGGGAGAAGATTGCCAGGGTAACGGCCGTTAATACTACCGCCACGATGAAGCGCAAAAGTAACAGGAAGGAGGGTTGAATACCCAGAGAAACGGCCGTTTTGCCCAGTGGGGTGGCAATGCTAAAAGCTATGGTTGATAAAACAGCCAATATCCAACCGGAAGCTGTACTCAGTGAACGGTTGTCAGTGGTCAGTGAGGTTTCCATTGATGATTTTGGGGGATAGGGAAACGGCCGTTTATGCCTGTCGTATGAAATGATTTACCCTGGAAAGCAGAACAACCGACAAATCAATCATTTTAGTTACCAGGTGGGTATACGATCATTTTTGATGACATTACATTCCCAACAAGATAAACAAAGGTTTTCAAGATCGTTTGAACCATTCAGCGATTGGGGAACAATATGGTCTATGGTAAAAAGTGTCCCAACAGACTTTTCCTGAGTTTGACAATAACTGCAACAATTATTAGCACGTTCAGCAAGCGTAAGGCGTAACCTGGCAGAAGGAACAAAACGGCTCATTCCAGTATATTTGGTGATTGCAATAAAATAGAGATGTCAAACCCTCGCCCTTTCAGCAAAACGGCCGATTTTGCCCGCACCAACATCATTCGCCGGTATCGAGACAAAAGGATTTCTATTTCATCTTGTTCTGCTCCTGTCAATTTCCCTGCCTGGCGTTGCCATACTAGCTCCTGCATTCGTGTAGCTTCAACCTGAGAGAAGGTCATTTTAGCAGCTTGCCATAACTCTTCATCAGTCAAAAAGGTTAACTGCTCTAAATCATCGCCAAATGTATCTGAAACAGGTAAAGCATCTGTCACAACAGACACCAGTTCATCTTCGACTGAGCGATGCTTTTGAATGGCCTGGGACTTCACGCGCCGATAAATGGTTTGTGGCAATTGCAGGGTAACGGTTTCAAGTGTCATGATGAAAGTAGTATAACATTATCCACAAAATTTTCGATTGACCATTTGAAACCAGGGAAGGGAATGAGGGAAACGGCCGTTTAGTTTGCCCCCGTTACAAAGTTGACCGATTCACAAAAACCAACAAACCTTGCAATGTGGCGTGTTCTTTGACAGCATAATCTACCCGTTGGGCTTGTCCTATAAAGTCTGGGTCATAAGTACACAAAATAATGCCGCCATGTTTGGGTAGTTCTCGGTGCAACCGTTTGAAGTGTTTGCGATTGATAGTCAAAATGGCCCGATCATAATTGGTTGCATCTAACAAAAGTGATTTGTCAGGGTATCTTTGATTGGCTTTGCCATCTTCGTAAATGGTTAAAACGTCATGCCCCAAATTTCGGAGTTCTACCACAACTGGCAAGGGGAAGTTTTCATCTGAATAAAAACGAGCCATGCCTAATCCAATTCATTTTCCAGGATTTGCTGCTCAATTTCTTCCAGATGTCCCTGGTAATAAACTCTGGCATTGATTAAATCGTCAATACGTAAGGTAGGGTATGCTTGCAGAATGTCAGCTTCGCTACTGCCAAGTTTTTGTGCCTGAATAATTGTCCAAACCGGGATGCGTGTTCGCACAATACAAGGCTCGCCCCCCACGACCTCTGGTGTGTGTTCAATGCCAGGAAAGGAATCCTTCATGCCGTGTGTCAGCCATTGAAGGAGCTGCATCTTTTCTGGAGGGGTCATTTTAGGGATCAACTTTTGCACTTTTTCTAAAGTGGTCATAGATCTCACTCACCTTTATTTTTGTCAGACTGGTATTTTAGCGAAATTGGCAGGGGAAGGGAATGAGGGAAACGGCCGTTTATGCCTGGTCAAACTCTTTTCGGTCAATCTCTAATTCGCGCAAAACGCGGGATAAGAGTTGAAGGAAGGAACTACTTTTAAGGTAGAAGGTAACTTATCACCAGCGGCTTTCATGGAAGTGATCAAGGCTGAAGCAACATGAGGAGCTAACGATAAAGCCTCTTCTACTGTGTCCCCAACCACAATGAGATTAGGTAAATCGGGACTAGAAACAAGGTAACGGTAATCACCCTCGTCGTTTAACTCTTCAATCGTGAATTGTAAATCATATAGTTCCATCTTGAATATGTCCTTCTGCCACGTCGTGGTAAATGTTCTTTCCCTGCCAAATAGCCCAATGAGCTACTTTCGTTTCGCCCTGTCGAAAATTATAACACATGAACTGTGCCCTAAAACGCCTGCCGGTATAGCTGCTCCATCACCGCCTCATTCACCGTGCGGGGGTTTGTCCACCAGTTCAGGTCGAACATGGCCGCTTTTGCCAGGGCGGGGATGTGGTCTTCTGTGACACCTGCATCGCGCAGGCGGGTGGGCAGGGAGATGTCGGTGAGGAGGTGGGAAACGGCCGTTACTGCCTTCTCCGCCCGTTCTCGCACACCGCCCGACACGGCCGGGTCCAGGGCCGCCGCCACCTGGGCATACCGCTCCATCGCCCCCGGCAGACTATAGGCCATCTGGTGAGGCAACATCAAGCCACAGGCCAGCCCGTGTGGCACGTTGGCAATGCTAGACAGCGGATGTGCCAGCGAATGGCACGCCCCCAACCATTTGGAGCTAATCGCCAGCCCGCCCATCATAGCCGCCTGCATCATCTCCTCCCGCGCCGTGTGGTTGGTGGGTTGGGCTACCGCAACGGGCAGGCTACGGCCGATTCGCTGAATACCATCCAAAATCATCGGGTCGAGCAGAGGGTTGTGGTTGGTGGAAACGTAGGCTTCGATGAGGTGGGACAGGGCATCCATGCCGGTAGCGGCCGTTAAAAAGGCGGGCAAGGTCAACGTCAACTCTGGGTCTACCAGGGCGACACTGGTGGGGGTGTTCCAGCCGCCAATACCAAACTTAATTTTGCGCTCGTGGTGGGTGATCACTCCCCAGGGAGTGACTTCGGCCCCGGTGCCAGCGGTGGTGGGCAGGGCAAACAGGGGGGGCATGTGGCGGGTGTCGGGGGCGGGGCGACGGCCGTCTCCATACAAGTAGGCATACTCCCAGATGGTGGCTTCGGCCGGGCCGGTTGCCAGCAGACGCACCCCTTTGGCGGCATCAATCGCACTGCCCCCTCCTACTGCTACGATTAAATCACAGTGGTTTTGCTGGTAAACGGCCGTTGCGGCACTCACCGATTCAATATCGGGGTTGGGGGGAACCTGGTCAAACACCATAACAGCCAGCCCGGCTTTTTGTAAAGCGGCGGTGATGGGGGCCAGCAACCCGGCTTTGTTGACACCAGGGTCAGTGACCAGGAGAACGGCCGTTGCGCCGCGCTCCTTGGCCCGTTCGCCCACCATACTGGCAACGCCAAAACCAAAATATGTTTGTCCCGGCCAGAGATACATTGAAGTTGGGGATGTCATAAGTATTTCTCCATTTACGATTGACGATTTTAGATTGACGATTGAAGCATGAAACGATTAACAAGTTTTATGGTTGTTTGGTGAAGATGAGAAACGGCCGTTTTCCCTCTCTACTCTCAAATCTTGCCACCTTTTGGAACCCTACGTTTTGCCACACCTTTTGGGCGCGGGTGTTAAATTCGGCAATGGTGACACGGTACAACGTTGGTTCAAAGGCTGTATGGGCAAATTGTAAAACGGCCTGGGCAAAAAAACGGCCGTTTCCCTGCCCCGTCAAATTCGGCCGAATCCCCATGCCAATATCCAACGCCTCCTGGTCATAATCTCCCCCTGGCACCTGGGCATCGTAGCCAAAGCTGCAAAACCCCACTATCTCGCCAGCCCCATCGTGAATGTTATGAAAAAAGTAGTTCGGATTCAGCAAATAGGCCATATCCGCCTCCGGGTCATCCGAAACCATGTTGTACACATCATACGGCGGCTCATACCGCCACCCCAACACCGCCCGCGCACCGGCTTCGTTCATTAACTGGAAGTGGAATTTCATCATAACATCAAAGGAGATGAGCGATTTGAGATTGGAGATTCCCTGATTGTTAATCTCCAACCTCTAATCTCACCTTCTGCATCCGTTGGGCCGCCAGCAGCGCACTGGTCAAAATAAACGCCCCACCCACCCATTGCCAGAAGACAAGTTGTTCATCCAGGAACAAAATGGCCCAGGTGACGGAGAAAAACGTCTCCACTGGCACCATCAAGGCCATTTCGCCGCCACCCAGGTAACGAATGCCCGCAAACAGGGTGAGGCGGGCGATGTAGGTGCTGGCGATGGCTAAAATCAGGGCAGCTGCCCAACCATGCCAGGAGGGGATTTGTAGTTGACCGCCTTGTGCCAGCCAGGAAATGATGCTCACCCCCATGATGGCGGCGACGGTGTAGAGGGTGATAGTACGGCCGTTATACGCCTGCAAGTACCACTGGATGATGGCTAACTGGGCCGCAAACCCCCAAACCGTCACCAACACCAGCAGCACCCCCACCACATCCACTTGCCCCCCAGCCCCAATGAGCAAATACACCCCAGTTAATCCCAACAACAGGCGAAAAATCTGGCGATAGGTGAACTTTTCACCGCGCAGAGCCAGCAATAGAAGCGTTGCCAGGGGGTTGAGGGAAAAAATCATGGAGGCAACGGCCGAATCCATCCGTTGCAACGCCAGGAAAAACGCCAGCAACCCAACCCCGTTGATGCCCCCGGCCATCATGGCCCAGAAAAAACCGCGCCGGTCAATGTGTAACAGGTTGGGGGTCGTAATACCAATGGAAACGGCTAACAACACAGTGGCAATCACCATCCGCACCGCCAACAACGTGGTGGGATCAACGCCGCTATTAATGCCCCATTTGCTGACCGGTGGGGCTACACTGCCCAAAAAAACGGTAATAAACCCCATCACCAGGCCAAACCAGGGGCGAGAACGGGGAGTGGTTTGGGATAGGGAGGTCATGGGGAGAGGTTGGAGATTAGAGATTGGAGATTTTAGCCAATCTCTGATCCCTCTAATCATAACAGGCGCGTAAAGCGGCCGTTTGTATCAACGTTTGAATAGCGGGCAGGGGGATGGCCGTGTTGGGGTAGATAGGAACGTATCGCACCTGGCTGCCACTGCCTTTGAGCAGGTTGTCGGGGTCTGGTAGGGAGATACCATGTTCAAAACCGAGGCGAATGTGGTCGGGATAGGGAGCAATGAAGGCAAAATAACGGCCGTTTCGATACCCTATCAATTTCCAACCTGGGTACCCGGCCTCCTCTACTCCTGGCACAACCTCTTTCACCACATCGCGCAGCCGATTGGCAAGTTCCACCACTTCTGGCACATGGAGGGCCAAAATTTCTTCGGGAATACAAAAGTTGGATTTTTTGTTAGACATTAAGGGAAAACGGCCGATTCTACTATCAACGACACACCATCTCGACAAATGGCTTTCCATAACGTGTCTTGGCACGAAACCATCTGCTCCCATCGTGACTGTTCAAGAATGTGAGTGTTAAAAAGCACATCATATAACAGGGAACACTCAGATGCCATACGGCGTACCTGCCAACGTAACTCAGGAGAAACCTCTCTCAAAATAATTAAAATGTCTAAATCCGAGTCCACCTGGAAATCACCCCTCGTTTTTGAACCAAATAGCCACAATCCCACCAAACGGTAGCCTGTTGTTTCAATTAAGCAGGTTGCCAAATGGCTCACGGCCTCCTGTTCATGTGGTTGTAAGTGTACCAGTGTTCCACTCATACCTTAGCTCCAAGTTGTTGCAAAACTTGTTCAAGAGGAAATTATATCAGTTTTTACTACCATGACCGATTGGCAAGTTCCACCACTTCTGGCACATGGAGGGCCAAAATTTCTTCGGGTAGACAGAGGGTTTTCTGCCGTTTCATATGCGCCAATCTCTGGTTTGCAGCTCTTCAAAGTCTGCATAATCCACTGGATTGTTTGTTACCAAACCATGTATACCAGTGAACAGGTCTTCGTCAGGCAAGTCTGTGTCGTCTACTGTTTGTAAGAATGTGGTATAAGCCTCCCCAAAATTTGTTTTGGGGGATTGCAGCCGTTGATACGCTTCAATAGAAAGCAAAATAGCTACTGGTTTTCCACGCCTTGTCACCTCAACTGGTGAATTTTTTTCTAAATTGTGAACGATAGTAGCAAATTGGTCTCTTGCTTCGGCAATTGAATAACTTTTCACCATCAAAATCACCTCCGCATGGCTATCACTACCTTTGCAGATTTTGAATGGAACGCGGGTTTGGCGGGTTTTCGCGGGTCAAAAGCAATCAATTTGTGTCATTCAAAAACTTTATGTCGTCTTTTTTGAAATGTTGGCTGCTAAAAATTGTTTGATTTACCGAAAAATCCGCGTTGATCCGTTTTATCCGTGTCCATCCGCGTCCCATTTTCTTGCTCTGCAAACATAGTGGGTTATCTTGATGGCTATTTTATCTATCTTGTTGTCACACTCCAATCATTAAACCTGACTGTTCAGCCCTTCTGGAATTTAACTACAAAGTACACAAAAGTCTTTTCCTATCTTTGCCCCCTTCGTGTCCTTTGCGGTGAACAGGTATCTTCCGCTTATGAAATGGAGCCAATGCCATATGCCCCATACAGGTTTTTGCCCTGGCTAAAGCGGCGCATGTCATACGGCTCAACCGGGACACGCGGGGTTTGCCCCAGCACCAGTTGGGCAAGGGATTCGCCAACGGTGGGAGCCATTTTGAAACCATGTCCACTAAACCCCACCGCCACAAACAAGCCGTCTTGTTCTGGCACAGAGCCAATCATGGGGTTCCAGTCCGGGGTGATGTCGTAGGGGCCAGTCCAACCAGCGGTGCATTGGGCATCGTTGAAGGCAGGCATTCGGTTGGCAATGAGGGCATCTATACGGCCGATATGCTCCCTATCCACATAATCGGTCAGCGTATCTGGGTCTTCAATGGGGTCGCCGTGATCGCCTGTACCTACCAGCACCACCCCGCCCACTTCAGGACGGAAGTAAATTTTATCGGCCGTTGTCAGGTCTTTAACGATGGGCCAGTGCAACTCATACGGCCGTTCTATCTTCAAGGTAATCACTTTGTGGCGGCTCACCTCGTAGGGGAACTGTAGCCCCATCATCCCCGCCACCTGGTTTGTCCAGGGGCCAGCCGCCAGGATCAGTGTTTGGGTTTGGAAGCTGCCGTTATTGGTGTGAATGGTTTTGTGAGAGCCGTTGCTGGTGATGTGGGTAACGGCCGTATCGGTAAGAATCTCCACCCCCATCTCTTTGGCTCGTTTGGCATAGGAGGTAGTGGTCAAATAGGGGTCAGCATACCCGGCCATACTGTCATACCCAATCACCCCCACATCTTCAAACTGCAACAACGGGTGCATCTGATTGGCTTCGGCCGGGGTCAACGTGGCCGTATCAATGCCATGTACGTTTTGGGCGGTAAACACCTGCTGCATTGGTTCGCGGTGCGATTCCGGCCCCACAATCAAATACCCGGTGCGCCGAAAGCCCGATTCACCCCCCACCACCTCATCAAAGTGGCTAAAAATCTTCAAACTCTCCACTGCATGAACCAGATTCACCTCAATAGAGTAATGGGTGCGGCAAATGGCACACGATTTAGCTGTGCCACCCGAACTGAGCGACCGCCGCTCCAGCACCACCACATTTTTTGCCCCCAACTTAGCCAGGTTATAAGCCGTACTACACCCAATCACCCCACCGCCGATGATGAGAATATCTGCTGTTTTCATGGTTTTACTCTCTAGTAAACCGTGAACAGTAAACAGTCACTCCACTGTTCACTGTCTACTGTTCACGGTTCACTGTCTACTGCTCACTGTCTACTGTTCACTGTTCACTGTCTACTGCTCACTGCCCCCTACATCCAGGGGAAGGGCGCGTTGGATTTTGGTAATGTTTTTTGTTGCTCGAAGCGGTTAAAAGCGAAGGGAGCTAACAGGTCGCTGGTTTCGCCGGTGAGAATACGGGCTACCTGCTCGCCCACCCCAATCATCTTAAAGCCGTGATTAGAGTCGGCGATGGTGTAGACGTTGGGAGCCATGAAGTCGAAGATGGGGAAGTTATCGGCCGAAAATGCCCCCACACCGCCTGAAGGAACTTTTGAAGCGTATTTACGCTGTCCTTCATACCGTTTCATGCAGTGGGCCAATGAAGCCACCCACAAATCATAAAAATCATCCCCCACACAGTAGTAGGGGCTGCGTGTGCCGTAAGGATCCATTTCGCACTCGTCGCCCACATCCACTGGCACAGCCCCACCCTGCACGGCATGTTTATCTCGTTTGAAGTAGATGCCCCAGGGTTGATCCCACACTAAACGGCCGTCTTCGCTATACAGCGGCACATCACTATCTACATGTACCAAAGGCGGCCGTTTGCCATCGTTGGTGATGTGAATGTAGGGATTGATGTCTATTTCTCCCTCTTGCAAGGCCAGGAACCGCCACACTTGGGTCATTTCTCCTGGCTGGCGTGGGTGCGGCACCTGCTCTGGCAGTTCCAACATACGCCACAGGTTTTTAATCCAAGGGCCAACCGCCACCACCACATGCCCCACTTCCACATGGCCCATGTCGGTTTCCACCACACTCACCGAGCCATCCCCACGAAACTGAAAACCGGTTACGGCCGGGCCAATAACGATGCGAGCATCTTCGCGCTCTGCCTTAATAGCTAACCCATGAATGGCTTGCCGACTCCAGGCGTGGCCGCCACGATGTTCGTGCAGCACCGCTTCCAACTTTTCCGCTTGCCAGTCGTGGAAGATGCCCTGCATATACTTCTTCACTTCTTTCTCGCCCACAACCAGCGTGGAAGGATACCCAAGCCGTTTGTGGCGTTCGTGAATGGCTTCCAACCCTTCGCGCATGGGGGCAAAGGAGGCAGTTAAATACCCCACCGAGTTGTACGCATAATAGTCGGGGTCAGATTCCCAGATGTCCATGCAGTGCATCATCAGTCGGGTCATCGGCTCCTGGTAATAGTTGCAGCGCACGTTGCCGCAGGCCACGCCCGACGCGCCGGCGGCGATGCTGC
>CAZPEJ010000087.1:0-11849 GCA_964585465.1 uncultured Ardenticatenaceae bacterium | reverse complement strand
AAAGCAAAGCGGTACGATGTGGATTGAACAGGCCACCCGACGAAGATGGTGAACAACACACCACGTTTCAACCTGTTTTAACAGGTTTGGGTTTGTTAGCCATCGGTTTCAACCGATGGCGATCCCCATTTAGAACCTCAAAGCTCGAAACTCGCAACTTTTTCAGGTAAAACTATGCCGCATGGCAAAACAACACAACTTTCGCGCAACCTTGATTGGTACAACGGCCGTTCTCATGTGGGGCACATTGGCTCTGTTCACCAAACTCAGCGGGCCGATTCCCCCATTTCAACTCACGGCAATGGCATTTGCCCTGGCTTTTTTGATTGGTGTGGGGCTGTGGCTGCGGAGTGATCACCCTATCACCCACCACCTGCGCCTACCTCCAGCAGCCTGGGTAGTAGGGATTTGCGGCCTTTTTGGTTATCACTTCTTCTACTTTATCGCCCTGCAAAATGCCCCACCCGTTGCCGCCAGCCTCATTGCCTACCTGTGGCCGCTATTCATTGTCCTCTTTTCTGCCTTCTTGCCAGGAGAGCGTTTGCGTTGGTTTCATGTTGTGGGGGCAGTCATGGGTTTTCTGGGGGCGGGGCTGCTGGTAACAAACGGGGCATCATTACAATGGGAAGCTGCCTATAGCCTGGGGTACCTGTGTGCGGTGGCTTGCGCCTTCATCTGGTCAGGATACTCCTTTTTATCCCGCCGTTTGGGGCAGGTACCAACCAGTTCAGTGGGGGCATTTTGTGGCGTAACGGCCGTTCTGGCGTTCCTGTGCCATCTGTTATTTGAACAAACCGTGTGGCCGCAGGGCAGCCAATGGTTTGCCATTCTGTACCTGGGATTAGGCCCAATTGGGGCCGCCTTTTTCACCTGGGATTACGGCGTGAAACACGGCAGCCTGAACACCCTGGGCACCCTTTCTTATGCCGCACCCCTCATCTCCACCCTGCTGCTAGTTCTGTTCGGATACGCCCAGGCCAGTTGGTTCATTGGCCTGGCCTGTTTATTGATAGTAGGTGGGGCCGGGTTGACGGCCGGAGAATTTCTAAAATGAACGAGTGAAACGTGACTAAACAGCCTTCACGTTTCACGTTTCACGTTTCACGACACCCTTATCTGCCACGCCGCCGTGCCAGGGCCACAATTCCCCCTAACACCGCTATCGCCGCCCCAATCCCGATAAACCACATTGTATTATTGCCAGTCGGAGTTTCATCAGCCCCAGCCTCCTGCGTCGTTTCAGGGGCTTCCTGAGTGGGTTGCGGGGCTTCTTGTGTTGGTTCTGGCGCAGTTTCCTGGGTTGGTTCAGGAGCAGCCTCCTGGGTGGGTTCTGCAACGGGGGCGATGCTGCCTTCGGCGGCCACAAAAACGGCCGTTGTGCGGGCAGGAATGGTAAATGTGGCGGTGGCGGGGTCAAAAACGGCCGTTTTCACCACCGCGTCGGCCGAATTTTGCTGCACCGGGTGTAGAGCCAATGGCAACCCGGCAAACGCTGTATCGCTAAACACCAGATCACTGCCAGTGGCATTAAACAGCACCACAATCTGGTCATAATTAACATCCAGATTGCTTTCCTGCCCCACATCGGCCAGGCTCATCACAATCAGCCCCGGAATTTGTTCCGGGCCAACGTTTTGGAAAGTCACCCGCGCCATGACAGATTCGGCCGTTTGCAGCCGGAACAGAGGTGAACTGCGACGAATTTGCAACAACTCCTGGAAAGCCGCTACCGTGTTTGCAATATCGGCCGGGACGGGTGTAATGGCCGCATTCGCCAGCAACGGCTGTTGTAACGGCCAATTTTCGCGGTTTTTGCCTGCCGGTGGCAACCCACTCCCAAAACCGTTATCTTGATAGGTAAAGTCCAGCCGATTAAACCAATCCCCCGAATCATAACTATCTCGGTCAAACGACTTGGAGCGGAGCATCTCATCCCCGGCATGGAAAAACGGCACACCTTGAGCCAACGCCACAAAACTCAGCCCCATCACCTGCATTCGCGCCCGGTCGGCCGCCGTTGCCGACTCAGGAGCTTTGTATTGAATGGCATCAAAAAGCGTCTCATTATCGTGTGCCGACACATACACAATCTGCTCTTGCGGGTCTTGGGTATACCCTGTGGGTGAACCGTTGTAATCCACCTGGGCACCAGTGATCACGTTGCCTGTCGCCCCCACAAAACTGTAATCCGCCAGGTTGCCCGCCAACGACACCCGAATGCGGTCAGCAAACAGCAGCAAAGCATCTTTTTGGGTGCCTTCCAGGCGAATTTCTTCCGCATTAGGTTCAGTAAACAGCCCATTGATAAACCCTTGCAATAAATAATCGCCAAACGGGCTGCCCCCGCGCACCGAGTCGCGTACCCGGTCGTTAAACGTGCCCATACCGGTGCCAGCCATATTCAGTTGTGTGGCATTGAGTCCTCGTGCATTGTCGGCCACTTCACCAAAGTTCCACCCCTCGCCATAGATATAAATTTCGCTGCCGTTCACCCCATTCACGTCGGAGGTCAGGTTATGCAGCGCATTCTGCACCGCCACCATATCACTTACCATATGGTGCCCCATCAGGTCAAAACGGAAACCATCCACTTTGTAAGCGGTGGCCCACAACACGGTGGAATCTACCATCAATTTTCGCATCATGTTGTGTTCGCTGGCGGTGTTTTGACAACAAGTAGAGGTAGCCACTTTACCCGCACTGTCCAGCCGATAGTAATACCCCGGCACCACCTTATCCAACACCGAACGGTCATTTTGCCCACTGGCGTTGGTGTGGTTGTATACCACGTCCATTACCACCCGCAACCCTGCCTCATTTAAGGCTTGTACCATCATGCGAAACTCCATAATGCGGGTAATGCCGTCTGGGTCGCTGGCATAACTGCCTTCGGGGACATTGTAATGGAAGGGATCATACCCCCAGTTAAAACCATCTAACCCTTGTGTGGGTTGAATAAGGGTTTGTTGCTCCTCGGAATCGGGGGGCAGGCTGGTTAATTGGGCAAAATCGGGCAGTTGCCACTGACTTTTGTCTTCATCAATGGTGGCAATGTCAAACACAGGCAGCAAATGGATGTGGGTTAAACCTGCTTCTGCCAATGCCCGCAGGTGGGTCATGCCGTTGGAGTCGTTTTGGGTGAAGGCCATGAAGGTGCCCCGCAACGCTTCTGGCACGCTGGCATCGTTCCAACTGAAGTCGCGCACATGTAGCTCATATAGCACGATGTCTTCGGGGGCGGCCAGGGGCGGTTTATTCATGGTCTGCCAGCCAGAGGGCATGAGGGCGGGGTCGGCCAGGTTGACGATCTGGCTGCGGGTGCTGTTTATTGCCAGGCTGATGGAGTAGGGGTCTGTAACGAGGTTGGTTTCGACTGCGCCGGTGGATGGTACGTACACTTGCACTTCATAGAGGTAGTATTGTCCCGTCCAATCGGCCGTTCCTGTGACCCGCCACACACCGGTATCAGGGTCATACTGCATGGGAACAGCCTGGTTTTGGGTGGTGTCGGCTGAGGGGAACAGGAGCAAACGCACCATGCGGGCGGTGGGTGCCCACAAGGCCAGTGTGGGGTTATCCCCGTCGTAAATTATCCCCAGGTCGCCATCATAGGTGTATAAATCGTCTAATACGCCTGGAATTTGTAAACTGGTGGCATCTACCAATTGACCGTTGTCATTGAGGGCAGATACGGCTAATTGCCCTCTCAAAGCCAGGCGGATTTTGTCTAAATCCTGCGGGCTGATTTTGAGGGCGGTCAAACCTGCCAGATGGGGGAATTTTGCCAGGATTTCTGCGCTCAGGCCATTGGGGTCTACAGTGAGGGGGATGGTTTCGCCGTTTTGCAAACCACGCGGGGCTACTTTGAGGCCGCCTTGTAGGGTGTGGTTTAAGAAATAAGTTGCTGCCTGTTCGGTGTCTATGTTCCAGGCGATGGTGTCTTGGCTGACCCAGTAGGCCTGGAATTTGCTCAAATCGCCAGAGGGCGCGCCTTCGGTACTAATGCTTAACACGCCTGCCTCCCTGTCATATTCAAAGTAGAGTTCTACCCCTTCGTTGGCGGTGAAGGTTTGGGGGTCGCCAGTGAGGGTGGTTTCATTAACGGCCGTTTGTACGTTATAAGTTCCGGCTGGTACACCGGGCAAAGTCAGGCTGGCAATACCGTCCCCATCGGGGTCTTGCAGCCAGGTGCGTAGACAGGTGGGGTCATTGTCGTTGGTGCAGCCGATCTCGCTCTGGAAATCGCCGCTGAGGGTGATGATGAGGCTGTTGACGTTATCTGTTACCCAGTGGGTGCCGTGATGGTAGTAGAACTTTACCGGTTGGTCGGCAGCCAGGCTAAGGGGGATGTTAGGGCCATCGCTCAGGGCATTGAGGCCGTAATTTTCACTCCAGTTTTGGTTGATAGCCGCTTTGTACTCATAATCGCCAGCAGGCAGGGCAAACTCCCCTTGCCACACATTATCTTCTTCATCCAGAGTGAGAAAAGTGTTGGCGCAATCGGGCTGCCAATCGCCGGGGCAGCCTACTTTGCTCTGGATGGTGCCGGGAATGGTAACAAAGTCGGGGTTGCTAAAAGTGGCAGCCACTTCAACGGCTGGGGGGGCTATGAGCGAACCTTCTGGCGCATCGGCCGTTTCGATGGTAAGCAGTTGGGTAGCAGAATCCCAGGTAAAGGTAACTTGGGCATTTTCCGGCACGGTGAAGGGAATGTTGTCCCCGCCAGGCACACCATCCGCCCCATAATTGACATCCCAGCCTTCATTGATTGCAACTTTGGCTTCATACTCTCCGGCCGGGATGTAAGTGGTCACATAGACATACACCCCATCCCCCTCTGGGTCTTGCAGCCAGGAACGCAAACAGTCAGGTTGCCAGGTGCCGGGGCAGCCAATTTTGTCCTGGTAACTGCCAGGAACATTGGCAACGAGGTGGCTCACGCTGTCGGTGACAAAGTGGGTGTTATGGCTGTAATAGAAGGTAACGGGGCCATCGGCGGCAACGGTGAGGGGGATATTTTCCCCGCCCGGTTCGCCACGCAACCCGTAATTTTCATCCCAGGTGCCGTTTAGAGCCACTTTGTACTCATACTCCCCGGCCGTCAGCTCAAACGTGCCAACCCACAGGTCATCTATCGGGTCATAACTCAGAAACGTGGTGTCACAGTCAGTATTCCAATCACCCGAACAACCCAATTGGGCTTGCATTGTGCCTGCAAGGGCAACAGTTTGTGGGGTGGGGGTGTGGCTCAATGCGTGGGCTGTGCCAACCGATAACAAAATGAAAGACCCCATCAGGGTCATGAACCAGCGCAAATTGATGTGCCTCATTTTTCTCCTCTTTGTACTCAGTACTCAGTACTCAGTGGTCAGTACTCACTGCTCACTATGATGATACTGAATCATGGCGGGAAAGAAAAGAAATGAGTGCGTGAAGGATGAAACGTGAAGCGTGAACATGACGTTTCACGCTTCACGCTTCACAAAAAACGGGTTAACGGCCGGTTGCTGGCCCTAACTCGTTCTGTAGGAGGGGAATAATTTGGCGGGTAATGGTGCCGGTGAGAATGCTATTGGCAGGGTCAAAGGTGTAACCTGTTTTGCTGATGTTGTTGATGGTGATGATGTAGGTGCCAAATCCGTTGGTGACGGTTAGTTTGGCGATGCCTGTGCGCCCAGTAACACCAGTGGTCGTTTGGGTAGTGCCGTTGGGTAATGTCCAGGTGGCGGCTACGGTGGCTCCTTGAATGGCAACACCATTTTCGTTTTTCACCGTGATGCTGCTGGTGACTCTGACCTGTCCAGTGATGATGCGGGCGGACATAGCAATGGCCGTTGAACGTAAACAGTTCGTGGTGCAGCCATTTCCGGCCGTCACGGTGATGGTCACACTGTCACTGCCGGTCGCTCCCTGGTTGTCTGTGACGGTTAATGTGGCGTTGTAAGTGCCAGGGTTGTTGTAGGTGTGACTGGGGTTTGCCTGATTGGAAGTGCCACCATCCCCAAAGTTCCAGGCATACGAGGTAATTGTGCCGTTGGGATCGTAGGAGCCAGCCGAACTGAAGTTGACCAACAATGGAGCTGCCCCATTGGTGGGGGTGGCGGAAGCCACTGCAACGGGTGGCGGGTTTGTTTGAGAGACATTAACGGTGATGGTGGTGCTGCCTGTGGCATTGTTGTTGTCCCAGAGTGTCAAGGTGACTTGATAGGTTCCGGGTTGGTAGAAGGTGTGGAAGGCTGGAGACCCCCAAGAGTTGCCACCATCGCCAAAGTCCCAGTAGATGTTGCCAATTGAACCGTCCGGGTCGTAGGAGCCATCGGCGTAGAAGGAAACATCCAGGGGCGGGGTGCCAGAAGCAGGAACGGCCGTTGCCACAGCAATGGGTGGTTGGTTGGGCGCAGATGCTTGAATGGCAACGGTGTTGGTGCTGGTGGCCCCCTGGTTATCGGTTACAGTCAGGTGAGCCACATAGTTGCCAGCTACTGTGTAAACATGGCTTGGGTTAGCCTGCGTCGAGGTTGAACCGTCACCAAACTCCCACAGGTAAGAAACGATGGAACCATTCGGGTCACTGCTGCCTGCCGAGGAGAAGCTGGCATTAAAAGGTACCGTACCGACTGTTGGGTTGGCTCCGGCTACGGCAATGGGCCAGGCGTTGCCACCCACCCCCAATCGGCTATACCCCACACGATAAGCGGCTAGTGGGGATTCATTTCGCATTAAAGAGCTAGTGAGGAGCGAAACCCCGCCAACGGCCGTAATGTTGGGGTAAGATTCAGCCAATGGCGAAGTGGAATAGGCAAACCCTTTGGGGTCAACAATGGTGCCGTTGGGGTTGATTCTCATACCAAACAGGTCGCCTCGTGCGTCTAGCTGGTCAAGGGTTTGTGGTGCAAAACGGTTTTTCTGGTCGCTGAAAACCACAATAAACTGGCTGCCGTCCCAAGCCACACGCGGCCGGTATTGATTGCCAATCCAGGGGGTGAGATTAACGGTTGTTCCCAAAGTGCCATTTGTGTTAATTATTTGCCCTACCAGGTCAGTTTCTACCCCAGAAGTCACTTCATTGGACTGTACCACCAGGGCTACTGTGTCGCTGGCCGCCACTCCAACTTCAAAAAGACCGTTCCCCCCGGCTGAAGAGTAAGGGCCATAAGCCGAGGCGGCAGGTGTAAAGGTGCCGTCCGTATTCACAAAGGTAAACACAGTGCTGGCCATGGAGTCATTGTGGGAGGCGTTTTGTTGCCACACCACCAACCAACGATTGTTGAAACGGGTAACAGCCAGTGAACGGGTGTAGGAACCGCCAATACCCAAAGATGGGTTATCTAACACTACCCCGTCACTGCCGCGCACGCGGGCGGCTACTGGAACAACAAATTGCGGATAGCCAGAAATTTTGTGGGCTACCACCAGGAAGGTATCTCCAACGGCCGCTACGTCGGTATCGCCAAAACCAGCCATCACCACAAAGGGTGCGGCATCTACGGGTGTGCCATTTTGTTGGATACGCTGGGCCATCACATTGTTGCCGTTTGACCAGGCGACCAAGTATAACGAACCATTCCAGGCCACCGTTGGTGTGCCTGGCCCGTTGAGGATGGGGCCAGTTTCCAGTTGAACTGGGGCGGTTGTGAGGGGGTTGCCGTTTGCATCCAGGGGATGGGCCATCACCCGGTTGGCGGTGGCAATGAGGCTTTGATATACCACCATGTAACCGCTACTGCCGACGGCGACATCGGCGCGCACTTGCATGGGGCTGCCGATGGAAAGTGTGCGGTTTGGCCCGGCACTGTTGTTTGCAGCAATGTGGGCTGAGACGACGTTGTTTTCGCTTTCGTAGTAGACCCAGATGAGTTGCAGACCGCCGCTGGTGGTGGCGGCCGTGGGGCCGGAAGTTGGCCCGGCCACAGAAACCCCGCCGGGGTCTACCACTTGCCCGGCACTGTTGACGCGGGCAACCGAAACGGCATTGTTATAGGCCCAGGAGACTTTCCAATAAGTGCCGTCCCAGGCAACGGCCGTTGTGGTGTAGGGTGCCGGTTGGTTTGCGCCGGAGATATTTACCCCGTTACCATCCAACTTGACTCCGGCTGTGCTGACACGCGAACCCATAACAGCCTGACTGAAATTGGGTTGCTGTTGCTCCCAAACCATGTAAAACTGGCTGCCATTGCTGGTCAGGTCGGCAATGTTATTCACCCCTGTGATCATGGTCAATGGGGTGCTGTCCAACGGATTCATGGCCTGGTCAAAACGAATCCCCTTTGTGTCGTAGCTGTCTTGCCAGGTGAGCAAATAGACACCACTCGCATAAGCCAGACGCAGGTTAAACCGCAGGTAGTAGGCGGCAGGTACCAGGGAACGGGCTGGTAACTGGACGACTCCGGTTGAGGTGATTCGGACAACTTGCAGGTCATAATTAACGGCCGTTCCCTCGAATGCCACCGCCCAATAATTTCCATCACTGGCAACTGCCCAGGAACCAACGAAGGGGACTGGCCCATAAATCCGAATAGGGGTTGTATCTAATACCTGGCCCGACGGGGAGACACGCACAGCTTCCAGCGATTTCTCGTAATAATACCCTGTGCCAGTCACTGAATAACTCTCATAAACCACCAACCAGTTTGTCCCATTCCATACAGCTTTGGGGTTCTCCTGGGTGGCTGGCCCCTGAGTAATGGGGAAGGGAACGGTATCTAAAAGATTGCCAGAGGCATCCAGACGCATCCCATAAATGTCGCTGGCTGTTTCAAGTTGATCGCCGGATCCGGCCGGGCCTGAACGACGGTCTGACCACACTGCCAATAACGTGTTGCCGCCTTGAGTAATTTCTGGGGTCAGTTGATCCCCGGCAGACGGGCCGATGGTGTTATCACCCGGCAAAAATTGCATGGGAGTAATGATTTCTCCCTGTGCAGAGAGAGCCACAGGTAAGAAAAAGAGTAAAGAAATCAAAAAAACGAAAAGAATAGGTTTAAGTTTCATCTTTTTTCTCCGATAAACTGGCACCCTCTATACCCCCAGAATCCATGCCGCGACCACATACGCAACAACAATCACCACCAGGACACCGATGGAGAATGTTGTTTTGGATTCGTTGAGTATGAGTGGTTGTTTTTGGGAATTTTTAGCTAAATTGGTAAAGAAAAGTATGTGGTTATCATGATAGTCGTCAAAGATAGGAAAAAAGTCATGGTCAATCTATTGTAATTTAACCAATTTTTTACAACTATTGACGAAAGTCTGACAAGACTTAGCCTAAAGTCCTATGTTACAGGAGAGACGCGGAAAAAAGGTGATGTTCATCACCCCAGACAAGATGATAGATGTCATGAGATTGATATGAACCTGCGGCACGTATCTGTGTTCGATTGGAACTTTCCCAACACTGCCAGAGGGTGAAACAGTGCCTGGTTGAATGGTTACGTTTATTTATGCTCTACTAACTTCACAACGGTTACACCTGATCCCCCCTCACCATCTTTCCCTTCTTCCCACGAGGTCACATGGGTGCTTTCTTTTAAGGCTTTACGCACGGCTTCCCGCATTTTGCCAGTGCCTTTGCCGTGAATGATTCGTACCCAGGGCATTCGTGCCAGAAAAGCGGTATCCAGATAACGTTCCAGATTGTTTAACCCCTCTTCGACCCGTTTGCCACGCAAATCTAGCTCCATGCCGGGGGAAGCCGCCAGAGGAATGGGGGGAGAACTATTTTCTGCTTCGTTGTCAGACGGCCGTTCCTTAAACTCAATATCCTCTGGTTGTACCCGCATGTGTAAACGCCCCACCGCTACCACCATTTCGCTGTTGCTCATGGCAACAATTTCCCCTTTTGTATTCAGGGTTTTCACCAGCACCACATCCCCCACCTCCAACGCCTTGCCTTTGCGCCGACTTTTGGGTGGTGGCTCCAACTGCACCGCCTCGCCGGGTTGGAAAGCAGTGATTTCAATCTGTTCGATTTGTTGCGTTACCTTTTTCAGCGCATTCAGCGACACCGCATCGCGCAACTGTTTACGAGCCTGGCGCAACTCTTCTTGCACCTGTTCAATTTCTGTTTGTGCCTGGGTGCGGGCCTGTTGCAACACCTGTTGCCGTTCTATCTCCAGTTGGACAAGCCGTTGGTGCAGGGTTTCTCGTTCTGCTTCCGCTTCGCGCAGAGCCAGACGGGTGGCCGCTTCTTCGGCCGTTATTTTGTCCCGTATTTGGTAAATGGAGTCCAGAATCCCTTCTGCTTTGTGGCTGCTTGCCCCCACCAACTTCGTCGCCTCATCCAAAATCGTACCATCCAGCCCCAAACGGCGGGCAATGGCAAAAGCGTTGGAACGCCCCGGAATGCCAATGGTCATTTCGTAGGTGGGTGAGAGTGTTTCAATGTCAAACAGCATCGAAGCGTTGGTTGCCCCAGGGGTTTGGCTGGCATACACCTTCAGTTCCGGGTAATGGGTGGCAATGAAGGTAGTGGCTCCCTTATCCCGCAAGAAGTTGGTAATTGCCATTGCCAGGGCGGCCCCTTCGCCCGGATCCGTGCCAGACCCTAACTCATCCAACAATACCAGTGACCGATCATCCACCAGTTGCAGGATACGGACAATGTTGCTCATATGAGCCGAGAAAGTGGACAAACTTTGCTCAATAGATTGTTCATCCCCAATATCGGCGAATACCCGGTTAAAAATGGTCAGGCGGGCGTGTTGGGCGGGTAAATGCAGCCCCGATTGAGCCATCAAGACCATTAAACCCATCGTTTTTAAGCTGACTGTTTTGCCACCCGTGTTGGGGCCGGTAATGAGTACCACAAATGTTTCATCATCCAGCGTTAGATCAGTCGGTACAACGGTGTCTGGGTGGAGCAATGGGTGGCGTGCGCCGCGAATCCAAATGGTGGAACCCGGGTGCAAATTGGGTGGTGGTGGTGTCCATTTATCCAACTCATTGGCGTGTTTGGGCGGTTTGGGCGGGGCAAAGGTGCGCCACTCCACAAACTCCGGCTCATAGGCTTTGGTGACGGCGGCGTAACGAGCGCGAGCAAAAATGAGGTCTAACTCAGCCATGCGCTCGACAACTCGTTTGATGGCATCTCCTTGTTCGCCAATTTTGGCAGAAAGTTCGCGCAGGATGCGTTCAATCTCTTCTTGTTCTTTAATTTGTAATCCACGAAATTCGTTGTTCAGTTCCACTGTGCCAATGGGTTCTATCCACAGGGTGGCCCCGCTGCCGCTTTGGTCGTGGACGATGCCGGTGATCCGCCCTTTGGCTTCTGTTCTGAGGGGGATGACGTAACGGCCGTTTCGCATGGTAATAATTGGTTCTTGCAAGTATTGATTCATGCTGCTGTTGAGAATCCGTTGCAATTTGTCCTGGATACGGCCGTACATCACTCGCAATTCGCTGCGAATTTTTGCCAGTTTGGGGCTGGCACTGTCCAACACCTCGCCCCGGTCGTCAATGGTATTGCTGATGGCGGAAACAATGGTGGGGCACTCTTCCAAAATTTCGGCAATGACAAACAGGTGGGGGTATTTTTCGGCCGTTTCTGGTTTGATCAATATCCGGCGTAAATTCCGCCCTGCCACAATCGTATCCCGAATTGCCAGCAAATCCTCTGCCAGCAGCGTGAAGCCGCGCATGGCATTTTCCGCCGCCCGCCGCACATCCCGCGCCCCCCCAATGGTAACGCTGGTACTGGTGTTTAACAGCAGTTGCGCCTCTTTGGTTTCGGCTTGCCATCGGCGGGCCTCGGCAATATCGGTGGTTGGTTCAAGCGACAAAACCAGTTCTTCCCCTGCGCTAAAGCTGGTGTAACTGGCTAAAATATGTAAAACCTTGTCAAATTCCAGCGT
>CAZPEJ010000086.1:9613-11936 GCA_964585465.1 uncultured Ardenticatenaceae bacterium | reverse complement strand
TGGATATAAGGGATGCTTCACTTCGCGGACTTCGTTCAGCATGACGCAATGAGGTCGATTTTTCTTAATACCGATAATGTTTAATATTGGTTCCTTGGTCTTCCAATGACTCTACTGACATTTTTGATCCGTCGTCTTCTGGCCATTCCTATTACTTTGTTCATCATCACGCTTGCTCTATATGGAATCATTATGCTGGCCCCGGTGGAGGAGCGAGCGATGTTGTATTGGCCGCCGCGAACACGTAATGAATTACCGCCAGAACTATTTGCTTCCAGAGTTGAACAAATTATTGAAGAACACGGCTTGCGCGATTCGCTGCCCCGGCAATACCTTCGTTGGGTATCTGGGTTATTACAGGGGGATTGGGGGTGGAGCCCTGTTTTGCAAGATGATGTTTTGCCTGTGTTGTTGAGACGAACGCCTGTAACGGCCGAACTTACTCTTTATTCCCTTTTGCTGTTTATCCCACTGGGTTTGTTAAATGGGGTAGTTGCCGGGTGGCGGCCTGGCAGCCACACAGACAATGCGCTCCGTTTAACAGCCTTTGTAGGGGCTTCCATTCCCCCATTTATTTTGGGTTTGACGTTGTTATCTGTTTTTTACGTGGGATTACGCTGGTTCCCACCGGGGCGAACTGGCATTGTTGAGATTTCTCTGACAACAGTGACTTCATTCAAGACAGTTACCGGGTTGCTCACGATTGATGGGTTGTTAAACGGCCGTTTAGATGTCACACTGGACGCCCTTCGCCACCTGGTTTTGCCGGTTTTAACCCTCAGTGTCACCCATTGGGCTACCCTGATGCGTGTGACACGGGTGGCTATCATGGAAGAAAAACAGAAGGATTATGTGGTGGCTGCGTATGCGCGTGGGTTGTTGCCAGCCTCAATTGTATGGCGGCACACCTTTCGGAATGTTTTATCCCCAGCTTTAACCAGCACTACGTTATCGGCCGCTTTGTTGATCATGGGTGTTTTTATTGTAGAAGCTATCTTTAATTTTAAGGGGTTGTCCGAGTTGATAACCCGCAGCGTCTTAGATGCTCCCGACGCGCCATTAGCACTTGGTTTTGGCGTTTACGCTGTTTTGTTGGTGCTGCCGTTGATGTTTGTTTTAGATGTTCTCAAGGTAGTGGTTGATCCACGACTTCTAACAGAGAGTGACGGATGATAGGCTGGCAACGTGTTTACATGAATAAACAAAACTGGTTAGCTTTGACGCTGATAGGCTGTTTTGTTGTTGTTGCCATCATCGCCCCTTTGTTGGCTCCTCCCGCCGATCCTGATAACCCTGGTTTGTTCAAAGTTGTTGGCACCTCTTTCAAACCAAATGAACCACCTCACCCCCCTGATAGCGACAGTTTGTTTGGAACCACTACCGGACAGCGAGATGTGTTTTATACGTTGGTATGGGGAACACGGTCTGCGCTGCGGTTTGGTTTAACGGTTACGCTGTTGACATCGGTCGTGGGGGTGTTGGTTGGGGCAATCAGTGGTTATCTGGGAGGAATCGTTAATGACCTTACCCTACGAGTGACAGATGCTTTTTTGGCTTTTCCACCGATAGCGGCCGTTTGGCTATTTCGCCGTGTTATGTTTCCCATAGCCTTTGATGACCCGTTTGTGGTCAGTGAACCAACCTTCTGGCAAACATTTTTCGGAGCATTACACCTGGATCCAACTATGTTAGCGTTGATTCTTTTTTCTTGGATGCCCTACACCCGAATCATTAACACGCTGGTTAGTCAGGTCAAACAGAGTGATTTTGTAATGGCTGCCCGGGCGATGGGAGCGGGAAACGGCCGTATTCTATTTCGCCACATTTTGCCAAACACCATCGCCCCGGCCATCGTTTTAGCCACCCGTGATATAGGTGGTGTTGTCATTTTGGAGTCAGCTTTTACTTTTGTGGGTCTGGGAGGCGGCAGTGGAGCATGGGGTGTTTTACTGGTTGTTGGTCGTGATTATATTATTGGTCAGAGCGGCAACCCATTGGTTTATTGGTGGGTGTTTGTGCCAGTCTCTTTGGTATTGATCCTGTTTGGAATTGGCTGGAACTTATTGGGGGATGGTATCAACCTGATGCTCAATCCCAAAGCTGCCCAGGGAAACCTCTAATTTGTTGGTAACTACTCCAACAACGTATTGAAGAAGCCCGGCAACAAACCAATACCCACTAATGAATAGTGGATAGTAAACAGTGGACAGTAAACAGTAAACAGTTCACTGTTTACTGTCCACTGTTCACTGAGTACTGAGTACTGAACACCGTCTAATGCCGAAAATGGCGCACAGTGGTGAAGATCATTGCCAGCCCAAGT